>DATBLU010000026.1:0-1512 GCA_036555205.1 Candidatus Deferrimicrobiaceae bacterium | reverse complement strand
CTCCTCCTTCACCTGGTCCATGACGAAGGCGAACTCGAACGTGGCCTTGCCCATCTGCTCGGCGAGCTTCTTCAGGTTCTCGAGCTCGTGGGGGTCAATGTTCCCGGTGTCGTACAGGACCCGGCCGACGGTCGTCGACTTTCCGTGGTCGACGTGGCCGATGAACACGAGGTTCAGGTGTGGCTTTGCGGGCATGGTCTCTAACCTGTGGGTCGCACCTTATCATCCAGTCCTATAAGAGCTTTGCCGCATCCGCGCAACGATTTTTCTCCGAGGAATCGAGGGAACGCGAAACGTGTCGGTCCCTCGTCGTCCGTCGCTCCGGCGGCCCCGATAATTGCGTCGCGCGTCGAGGGGACGCGGTCGGGCTCGCCTTCCGTCCGAACGGACGGGCGACAATGGGAGATTCTCATCATGGAGTTCGTGGACTCTAGCGGAAAGTGCGTCGAGTCTGCGTGCCCCGGGCCGCTCCCACGAAGTATTTCCGAGCCGGAAGCATGCCCGGGGCATGCCTGCGCAGACGTATGGGGAAGCAGCGGAGGCGACTCCGTGAGCGTCCCCCATTCCGGAGGAAGCGGCGGAGGTGTGAGCAAGGCGTTGAGCAGCGTCGCCGTCGTTTTGGCCGCGGCGGCGCTCCTCATGAACTTCGTCATTCCCGGGCCGGCCGGGCCCGCGGGACCCGCGGGTGCGAACGGCACGAACGGGACGAACGGCACGGACGGGACGGATGGAGTGGCGGGGCCGGAGGGACCTCAAGGGCCTGTGGGACCTGAGGGACCTGCCGGGCCCACGGGAGCCACCGGACCGGCTGGGCCGCAGGGCCCCGCAGGGCCAGGAGCCCTCATCTTCTACGGTGTGAAGGGCGATCCGAACAACCCAGCGAGCGAGTACATCGACACCACGTGTGGCTGGCACTTCTACGTCCAAGTCAACGCACCGGGGCCCGGAATCGTCACCCTCACCGGCACCGCCGTGGTTACCATGCTTACCACCAACGGCCCGGCCTACGTGTTCCTCCAGATGACATTTCTAGGGGATTGCAGCTCCTACCCGGTCACCGCCTCTGAGGAGCACTGTTGCACTGACTTCCGTCTGACGATAGCCATGACGAACGCCATCACCCTCCCGGCGGCGGGGACGTACTTCATCTACCTCAACGCGTGGAGTTCCTACCCTAATGCGAACACGGGAAACTACTTCGAATGGGGCGTGATGATCGCCACGTTCTACCCTAGCTGAGACTTCATGGCGGGTCGAATTCCGCGGGCCCCGTCGACGACGAGGGCATGCTGACTCCGACGCGATCACGCCGCGTAGTATGCTTCGTCGTAAGGCTCCGGGGCCAATCCCTTCCGCTCGCGGATGGACCGAACGACCTCGTGGAGGAGGTCCTTTGGCACGGCCTCGTAGCCTGAGTTCTCCGTGGACCAGAGGGCGCGTCCCTGAGTCGCGCTCCGGACCGCGGAGGCGAAGCCGAACATCTCCGCGACGGGCGCCTTCGCCTGGATGACC
>DATBLU010000017.1:0-19312 GCA_036555205.1 Candidatus Deferrimicrobiaceae bacterium | reverse complement strand
CCGTCGGAGGGGAGCTTCCGCTTCCGGGGCCGGGAAGTTACCGAGGCGTCGCTCAGGGATGCGGGGTTTCTCCGTTTCTTCCGCGAGCGGATGGGATACGTGTTCCAGGAGTCCGACGTGCAGCTTTTTTGTCCGACGGTTCAGGACGAGCTCCTGTACGGCCCCCTCCAAATGGACATGACCGAGGAGGAGGCGATCCACAGGGCCCACGAGGTATTGCGGATGATGGGTATCGAGGGGCTCAAGGACCGCCCCACTTACATGCTATCCGGGGGAGAGAAGAAGAGAGTGGCAATCGGATCCGTCCTGACGATGAATCCGGAGGTGCTGCTCCTGGACGAGCCCACGAACGGCCTGGACCCCAAAACCCAGGCGTTCCTGGTCGAACTGATACTTTCGTTGAGCGAGGCGGGAAAGACCGTCGTGATCGCGTCCCACGACCTCTCCCTCGTGGACGATCTGGATATGCGGGTTGTGCTCCTCTCGGAGGACCACCTGGTGGAAAAAGTCGGACCGTCCTCCGATATCCTCGCCGACACCGAGCTGCTCCTGAGGACGAACCTGATCCACGAGCACCGGCATTACCACGGCCGGGAAAGCCATCGTCACTTGCACGGGCATTTTTCCTTCCACCGGCACGAACCCGATCACGAATAGATTCGCCTCGACGGAGGGCAACATTCATGGCTGGAATTACCCGGTTCGGCATCTCCCTGGCCAGGAAGCTTCTCGACGATTTTGACCGAATGATTGGCCGGAAAGGGTACGCGAACCGCTCCGAGGCCATCCGTGACCTGATCCGTGAAAGCCTGGTGCGGGAACGATGGGAACTCGACGAAGAGGAGGCGGTCGGAACGGTCACCCTCGTCTACGACCACGGCACGCGCGACCTCGACAACCGGCTCACCGACCTCCAGCACGAGCATTTCCGGGAAATCGTTTCCGCCCTCCATGTCCACCTGGACGAGCACCATTGCCTGGAGATCCTCGTCCTCCGCGGCAAGGCATCGATCCTGAAAAAGATCGCCGACCGGCTCATCGGCACGAGGGGGGTCAAGCACGGCACCTTTTCCGCCACTGCGGAGGGGAAGGGGCTTAAGTAGCGACGCCTCACGCGCGTCGCCCTTGAAGGCGGGGAAATTTCCCTACTTGCCCAGCTTTTCCGGGACCGGGAAGCTGCGTCCGCAATGGGGGCATATGATGCTTTCGCCCGGCTGCCAGGGGCGCGACTCCTTCTTTGTCGTCGCGCATGCGCCGAGCAGGACAACCATCGCTAAAAAAAGAACCGCAATGCCGCGTTTCATATTCCAAGCCTCCCTCCGGATTCCCCACCATACTATAATGCCGGAGACAGGATGCAAGCTTCTGAAAGCCGGGAGGCGGAATGGATAACAGGGAACTGCTTGAATTCGCGGTGGACATGGCGAAGGGGGCGGGCGAGATCCTGCGCAGGAACTACGGGCGAAAACAATCGATCCGCTACAAGGGGGAGATAAACCTGGTGACCGAGGTGGACCACCAGTCCGAGGCGTACATCATGGAAAGGATCCGATCGGCCTTCCCGGACCACGGGATCCTCTCGGAGGAAACCCCCGAAATCATGACGTCATCGCCTTACCGGTGGATTGTCGATCCCCTGGACGGAACGACCAACTATGCGCACAACTACCCCTGTTTCTGCGTCTCGATCGCCGTGGAGAGGGCCGGAGTGGCGCTGGCGGGAGCGGTATTCGATCCGCTTCTATCGGAGCTGTTCACGGCAACGCCCGGGGGAGGGGCGTTCTGCAACGGCGATCGCATATTCGTATCCGCCACGGAAAAGCTGCGGCAGTCACTGCTGGCAACCGGATTTGCATACGACATCAAGACGTCCACCGAAAACAACCTGGACTACTTCCGGGAGTTCGTCTTCACCGGGCAGGCGATACGACGTGACGGGTCGGCTGCGCTGGACATGTGCTACCTCGCCTGCGGGCGGTTCGACGGGTTCTGGGAGCTTAAGCTCCGCCCGTGGGATACGGCGGCGGGACTTCTGATCCTGACGGAGGCCGGGGGGGTGGCGACCCGCCTGGACGGGTCGCCCTATGACATCCACCAGCCCGATATACTCGCCTCAAACGGACGCATTCACGCTCAGATGCTGGCGGTGGTGAAACGCGCCGTTAAATAGCCGGGGCGCCCGCCCACCACCCGGATCCGTTACTTCTTCACCCCATCGACCAGCGTAATGCCGTACTTGTCGTGCTGGAACGGATGGACCGTAGGGAACTTCGAGAAAAGCCATCCGTGGAATATCTCCTTCTGGTTCTGGAAGACCTCCAGCTGGGCCGCCGGGTTCTCCGGATTGTTGGAGCTGGACGTGATCGATTCGGCCGCCATCGTGAAGTGGGGCAGGAACTCGCCCGTCTTGATGACGAGGTCGGTTTCAGGGACCTTGAATTCCGAATTAAGGGGAACCGTAAACTGCTTTTTGGCTTTCTTCTCCTTGAATTCCACCTCGATCTTTACGGCTTTCCACGCTCCCTTCACCGCGTCGGGGACGACGACCTTCTTCTCGGGGCCTCCGCCCATCGGGGGCATGCCGCCGGGCTGGCCGGGCATCCCCTGACCGGGCATCGGAGGCGGGGGAGCCGGCGCTTCCTTCTTCTTGCAGGCGGCCGTGGCAAGGGTGAACATCATAAACGTCGCAATCAGCAATGCGATTCTCTTCATCGTTCCTCCTCGTTCCTTCCGTACTTTAACTGCATGAAAGTACGGGCAGTATGGATTTGATTGTGGATATCAAACATCCTGGCGGAGAGGGAGGGATTCGCCCGATGAGCCTCCGGCGATCTCGCCTTACCCCTCCGCATTTATTCGACGGGGTACCCCAGGGAGCGCCCCTTATCCGGGAGTGGGGCCGGCCTCCCGGCGGCTCGCTTGCCTTCCGCCCTCCACAAGGTCGGGCTCCTCCTCGCTATCCGCTCGGCGGCAAGCTCGCGTTCTAATCCCCGATTCTCCGTCTGTCAAACATCCTGGCGGAGAGGGAGGGATTCGAACCCTCGGTACGGTTTTACCCGTACAACCGCTTAGCAGGCGGTTGCCTTCAGCCGACTCGGCCACCTCTCCGGCGCTCTTCCGATTTCACTTTGGCGGAGGGAGTAGGATTCGCCCGATGGGGCTCGGGTTCGAATCCCTGACCCTCCGACATCAAACTTCCTGGCGGAGGGAGTAGGATTCGCCCGATGGGGCTCCGGCGATCACGCCTTACCCCTCCGCATTTATACAACGGGGTACCCCAGGGAGCGCCCCTTATCCGGGAGTGGGGCCGCCCTCCCGGACGCCTCGCCTTCCTTACGCCCTCCACAAGGTCGGGCTTTTCCTCGCTATCCGCTCGGCGGCGGGCTCGGGTTCGAATCCCCCGACCCTCCGTTGTAATACTTCCTGGCGGAGGGAGTAGGATTCGCCCGATGGGGCTCCGGCGATCACGCCTGCGCCATGCCGGACGCCTCGCCCGCCTGCCGCGCTCCGCAAGGTCGCGCTCTTCCTCGCTACTCACTCGGCGGCGGGCTCGGGTTCGAATCCCTGACCCTCCGACATCAAACTTCCTGGCGGAGGGAGTAGGATTCGAACCTACGGAGCGTTTCCGCTCAGCGGTTTTCAAGACCGCCGCCTTAAGCCGCTCGGCCATCCCTCCCAGAACCGTATATGTATAACAGACCGTATTCTCCGCGGTCAATGTCACATTCGCGGGTCCCGGGTCCCCGTGTCAATAGCGTCTCATGAATGCTTCGAGGCATTCGACCAGCCTGTCCATCGCCGCATCTTCCACGAAGGGCGACAGGCCGACGTAGAATCCACGGTCGTGGACGACGTCCGCGCCCGGAAATGACCCGGTGCGCAGGCTCTCGAAAAGCCTTGCCGCCGGCTGGCGCGTGAGATTCCCCGCGACGATCGGCCTTGTTTCGACCCCGGAGCTCTCAAGGTAGGCGGTGATGTCATGGCGCCGGAACGGCGCGCATTCCTTGAGAAGCACAGGGAGGGCCATCCAGACGGGACGGCCGGACGCGGACACGGCAGGCCTCGATAGGAACCGGCTGCCGTCGATGTATGAGAAGAACCTGGAAGCGAGTTTTCCGCGGCGCCCGGTGAATTCCGGCAGCTTGGCGAGCTGCTGCAAGCCGAATCCGGCCTGCAGCTCCGTGGGCCGCAGGTTGAATCCCCAATTCACGAAGGAGTACCGTGCGTCCGTTTCGTCGTCGCCTGCCGGGACCCGGCTGGGGTCCACGTTGCGGAGCCAGCCGTGGGCTCTGAGGATACGTAGCCGGTCGGCGAGCTCGGGATCGTTTGTCGTGATCATGCCGCCTTCCATGGTGGTGATGTGATGGGAGAAGAAAAACGAGAAGGCGGCCCCAAGCCCGAAGTTTCCCACTTTCACCCCGTTCCATTCCGAGCCCAGCGCCTCGCAGCAGTCTTCGATGACGATCAGGTCGTGCTTCCCGGCGAGTTCGAGAATTCCTCCCATGTCGCATGGATTCCCCAGCAGGTGTACAAGGAAGATCGCCCGGCTGGAATTGGTGATCTTCCGTTCGAGATCCTCAAGGGAGATGTTCAGCGTGCCCGGATCCACGTCAACGAGGTTTACCTTGAGCCCCGCCATGATCGGGGACCAAACCTGCGTGGGCCAGGTTACCGCCGGGATGAGGATCTCGTCCCCCCTCTCCAGCCTGGGGGACGGCGGGCTTGTCAGGAGGAATGACAGGAGGAGATCGGCGGACGATCCGCTGTTCACCATGACCGCGTCCGAACAGTTCTGGTATTTCGCGAACGAACGCTCGAATTCCGCGGTTTTTTCCCACATCGACGTCCGGAAGCTGCACATCGAGTCCAGCGCCTCGAGTATTTCCTCGACACCGTAGGAGGCCATGCTCAACGGGTACCAGTATTTTACCGGCTTCGCCTCGTTTATCCTGCTGTGCGCCTCCAGCAGCATCTCGATGACGCCGCCCAGTTTGTTCGTGACATCCAGGTTTATGGGATCCTCCCTTCCGCCTTGAGCCGCCGGTACTCTTCGATCGTCCTTTGGACGCCGGCCTCCAGGCTGATTTTATGCCTGAAACCTGCATTCGAGAGCCGCGTGATGTCCAGGCATTTCCTGGGCATTCCGTCCGGTTTGCCATGGTCCCAGCGTATATCGCCGCGAAATCCGACCATCCGGGAGATCCGCTCCGCGAGTTCGCGAACGGATATTTCTTCCCCGGTGCCTACGTTCACGATATCCGAATCGTCGCACCGCTCCATAAGGAAAACTATCGCCTCCGCCGCGTCAATTACATGCAGGAACTCGCGCCTCGCAGCCCCCGTTCCCCAGAGAGTCACATCCGGCCGTCCTTCGTCGCAGGCGTCGACGAATCGCCTGACGAGGGCCGAGAGGACGTGGGAACGCTGAAAATCGAAGTGGTCGTTCGTGCCGTATATGTTGCACGGCATGGGGCACACGGTGACCATTCCATATTGCCGGTGATAGTACCTTGCGAGCTTCAATCCCACTATTTTGGCGAGAGCGTACCCCTCGTTCGTCGACTCGAGAGGGCCGGTCAGGAGGTACTCCTCCTTCATCGGCTGTGGGCACTCCCGCGGATAGATGCAGGAACTTCCCAGGAAAAGATTCTTCCGGGTCTTGTATTTAAGGCATGACTCGAAAAGGTTCAATTGCATCCTCACGTTTTCACTCAGAAAACCGACCGGGTCCGCCTGGTTCGCAGCGATTCCCCCCACTTTCGCCGCGATCATGAAGACATATTCGGGACGGTTCACGCTCATGTAGCCGTCTACCATTTCCCTGTCGCAGAGGTCGAGTTCCTTCCGGGAAGGGGCCAGAACCCGTTCGTACCCACGCCGGCAAAGCAGGTCCCGTACGGCCGATCCCACCATGCCGCCGGCCCCGGTTATCAAGACGATTGAATCCCTGTCCATCCAAACCCCCCGTCCGGGACGCCTTCCCCTCCCGATATGCTAAATTAGCATACAGCCTGCCGCCGGAAGCGCAGAATCTACGCCCTTGAAGTTGCGGGGAATTACCTCTATAAAAGTGGAAAGCCGGAGGGGAAGGTGTGAGGGGATGGGGATTCCGTTTGTCGACCTGAAAGCGCAATTCCGTGAATACGAAGCCGATATCAGAGCGCAGATCGACTCCGTTCTGAAAAGCTCCCAGTTTATCCTCGGACCCAAGGGGGCCGAACTGGAACGAATGCTGGCCTCCTTTATCGGAGCCAAGCACGCGCTCGGATGCTCCTCGGGGACCGACGCCCTCCTGCTTGCGTTGCTGGCTTACGGAGTGGGGCCGGGTGACGAGATAATCACGACGCCCTTCACCTTCATCGCGACGGCCGAAGTAATAGCGCTCACCGGGGCCACCCCGGTCTTCGTCGACATAGATCCGAAGACTTACAATATCGATCCCCTGAAGGTCGAGGAGGCCTTGACCACGAATACGCGCGGCATCATCGCGGTCAGCCTCTACGGGCAGTGCGCGGACATCGAGGCCCTGCTGAAGATCGCGTCGGAGTACGGGATATTTCTGATCGAGGACGGATGCCAGTCGTTCGGCGCCGAACGCAACGGGAAGAAGTCGTGCGGATTCCCGCACGTGGGGACCACCTCCTTCTTCCCTTCGAAGCCGCTCGGCTGCTACGGGGACGGAGGTATGGTATTCACCTCGGACGACGGTATGGCGGACAGGATCGCGGGGCTTCGCAACCACGGGCAGTGGGAGCGTTACCGTCACAAGGCGATCGGGATCAACGGGCGGCTGGACGAGGTTCAGGCCGCGGTGCTCCTGGCCAAACTCCCGCATTTCTCCTCCGAGGTGGAGCGTCGCGCCGAGGCCGGCGCCCGCTATTCGAAAGCCCTGGGGGAAGTCGTCGCCGTTCCGTCGATCGCGTCCGGCAACACGCACGTCTATGCGCAGTATTCGATCAGGACATCCCGCAGGGACGAACTGGCGGCCTACCTGAGCGCGAACGGCATCCCAACGGCCGTCCATTACCCTATACCGCTCCACAGGCAGGAGGCTTTCTCGGGACTGGGATACGAGAAGGATGATTTCCCCGTCGCCTCCGTCGTTTCCGATGAAATCCTGTCCCTGCCCATGTCGGCTTTCCTTTCCCGAAAGGACCAGGACGAGGTCATACGGCAGGTCCGACGGTTCTTCGGGGAGTGATATCCTGTTTTCATGCAAGAAAGCATGAAGAAGGAACCGCCGGCGACGCTGCTCGTGCGCGCCGTCAACTGGCTGGGAGACGCGGTGCTGACCACCCCTGCATTGGGCGCGGTGCGGGCCGCTTTCCACGGCTCCAGGATCGCTCTTGCCGCAAAGCCGCTTGTCGCCGAACTGTTCCGCCATCATCCCGACGTCGACGAGATCATCGTTTACGAAAAGGAGGGCAGGCACGCCGGGGCCGCCGGGATGCTGCGGATGGCGGCGGAGCTTCGCCGCAGGCGCATCGGCAAGGCGATCCTGTTTCAGAACGCATTCGACGCAGCGCTGCTGGCATTCCTTGCGGGCATTCCCGCCCGGGAGGGGTATGCGACCGACGGAAGGCGTATGCTCCTTTCACGGGCCGTCCCAGCGACCGGGGAGGTCCTCCACCTGCACCATGCGGAGTATTACCTCCACCTGGTTTCGGAATTGGGAATCGCCAGGCCGGCGAACCCGGCGATGCGCCTTCAGGTTACGGGCGAGGAAAGGGAATCCATGGCGGCTCGGCTCGCCGGCCTGGGGGTCACGAAGGGCGGTAGGATCCTCGGCGTCAATCCGGGTGCGACTTACGGTTCGGCTAAACGCTGGTTCCCCGACCGGTTCGCAGCGGCGGCCGACGCCCTATCCGAGGAGTGGGGGGCGTCCGTGGTGCTGATGGGATCGGCCCCCGAGATGCCCCTGTCGGCGGAGATCGAGGCGGCCATGCGGCGCCGGCCCGTGAACCTTGCGGGAAAGACGACCGTGCGCGAGCTTATGGCCTTGCTTTCCCTCTGCGGATTCCTGGTCACCAACGATTCCGGACCGATGCATATAGCAGCAGCCCTAGGGGTTCCGATTGCGGCGATCTTCGGGCCGACCGACTGGCGCACGACGTCCCCCTGGACCGGCAAGGCCAGGATCGTCCGCGTGGACGTGGACTGCTCTCCCTGCATGCGAAGGGAGTGCGACCGCGGGCACGAGTGCATGCTGGGAGTCACGTCTGACATGGTTGTCGACGCCGCGCGGGGCCTGATGGCGGAGTGTTCCCGTGAGTCAACCTGATATTCGCCGGATACTGATCGTCAAGCTTTCGGCGTTGGGAGACGTTGCGCATGCGCTCCCGGTGATCGATTTCCTGGGGCGGGCGGCTCCCGGGGCGCAGGTCGACTGGGCGGTCGACAGGCGGTTCGCCGGTCTGCTCGAAGGGAATCCGGGATTGCGGAGGGTGGTGTCGCTCGATATCAAGAGATGGAAGCGGGGGTGGACCACGGCTTCGGCTAGACGGGAGGCGTCGGATGCGGTTAGGGTCCTGCGCGAGGGGAAGTACGACGTGGCGTTCGACCTCCAGGGGAACGCGAAGAGCGGGGTCGTGGTCCGGCTTTCCGGCGCCCCCGTACGGTACGGATTCGACAGGAACGGCGTCCGCGAGGCTCCCAACCTCCTTTTCACCAACCGGAGGGTTGCGCTTCAGCCGGGGGATCGCCATATCAGCCAGAAGCTCCTTCGGATCGTCAGTGCCCCCTTTGGCGGGAAGTTCGAACCGGCGGGTCTCCGGTCAAGGATCCATGTGACCGATTCGCAGGCTCAGCGGGCGGATCGGATCGTGAAAGGGACTTTTCCGGACGCCCTTCCCCTCGTTGTGGTGCACGCGGGGACCACGTGGGGGACCAAGCGCATGGATCCCGCCTTCTGGGCGGAGGCGCTGCGCATCCTTGCCGCCCGCTTCCCGGGGATGGGGGCCTTCTTGTCCTGGGGAAGCGAGGAAGAGCGGCGAGAGGCCGAGGAGATCCGCGAAAGCGCGGGCGGAAGGGTGGAGCTGCTGCCGAAGCTGTCGCTGGGGGAGCTCGCCGCCGTGTATGGAAGATGCGGCAACCTCATGGCACCGGACACCGGTCCCCTGCACGTGGCGGCCGCCGCCGGGGCGAAGACCGTTTCCGTATTCCGGGTCACCGACGGGAACCGGAACGCCCCGATCGGCCCCGGTCACCGGTTTCTGCAGGCCCCGATGCCCTGCACGGCGTGCCTAAGGAAAAGGTGCGCGCGGGACGCCGAATGCCGGCGGAGCATCTCCCCCGGGGCCGTCGCGGAAGCGATGGCCGGGTTGATGGATTGAAGGAGCCACGGATGCGATACGGCGGGAACCCGGCCGACCGGGAGATGCGCGAGAAGCTTCTGGTGTGGGAGTATTTCGGTTTTGCAACCGATGGCGTATTCGTCGAGGTGGGCGCGAACGATCCGAAACATCTCTCCCAGACGTGGCTCCTCGAGAAGGTCGGATGGACGGGGGTATTGGTCGAGCCGCTCCCCGACAAATGCGAATCCCTTCGGAAGGACCGTTCCCGTTCGCGAGTTTTCGAGGTCGCCGTCAGCTCCCCCGACCGGGTCGGGGAAGCGGATTTCCACGTCTACGGCACGTTCTCCTCTTTGGAAAAAAATGCCGTGGACAACCAGATTCCCTTTTCTTCATCCATCAGGGTGCGGGTCGTCACGCTCGATGCGGTGCTGCTGGAAGCGGGCGTCGGCAGGGTCGATTTCCTGTCCATCGACACGGAAGGGACGGAGCTGGACGTTCTTGCAGGGCTCGATTTCGACAGGGTGCAACCGGCGCTTATCCTGGTCGAGGATCACGTTTATTCGCTGCGCATCCATCGCCACATGAAGGGGAAGGGATACCGGCTCATCCGCCGCACGGGCTACAATAACTGGTACGTGCCTGGATCGTCCCGTCATGAAACGCCGTTGCTCGAAAGGCTTAAGCTGTTCCGGAAAATCCACCTGGGAACCCCCCTGCGCGCCTTCAAATTCGAGAGGGAGAAACGGAAGAAGCAGACGGGATGACTCAGGCCGTCCTTCATATCGTCGAGCCCACTCTCGAGTCCGAAGCGGGGCACTGCCACAGCTTCGTGGAGAGCTTCTGCGGAGGGCGCGGGGAAAGCGGTTGCGCCCTTATCCTTTACGCGGGACGCGGGGCGAAGCTTCCGCGCCTCGAGGAAGCGGGGGTGCGCGTTTTCCCGTACTTCCGCAGGAGGCTGCGCCGGTTCCAGGCGGTCCGCCTTTACCGGCGGCTTCTGCGGGAGCCGGGCCGGATCTTCCTTCCGACGGCCACGCGGATAGACCTTGCGCTCCTCTCCCTCGCGGCGGGAGGGATCCTGCCGCCCAAAAAGGCGATTCTCTATTTTCACTGGTTCCGGCCGGACGGGAAGAAAAGGGCGTTCCTGGCGCGGATGGCGAGACGGCAGCCGAACGTATTCGTGCTCGGGCCGACCGATTCCGTCGTGCGCGTTTTCCGCGAATGCGGATTCGAGCATGCCCTGACAGCCCCCTATCCGATCACTCCCTCCCTTCCGGACGGGCCGCCGGAGGATGCGGGATTCAAGCATTTGCTTTTCGCCGGCGCCGCCAGGATCGACAAGGGATTTCCGGATGTCGTGAACCTGGTGGCATGCATGATGGAACGGAACAAGGCGTTGCCGATTTCCATCCAGGCCTCTCCCGACCACTACGGCAGACTCGAATCGCGCGTGCTCGCGGAGATCGACCGTCTCGGCCGGATCGGCTACTCCCGAATGGCGTTGCGCAGGGAAACGCTGACGAGCGGCGAGTACATGGAACAGTTCCGGGGGGCGATCTGCCTGCAGCTATACGACCCCGCCGATTTCGCGGACCGCGTAAGCGGCGTCGCGCTGGATGCGCTGTCCAGCGGATGCCCCATCGTCACC
Source organism: Candidatus Deferrimicrobiaceae bacterium (assembly GCA_036555205.1). GTDB lineage: Bacteria > Desulfobacterota > Deferrimicrobia > Deferrimicrobiales > Deferrimicrobiaceae > FEB-35. The sequence continues at coordinate 8,374 of DATBLU010000017.1, read as the reverse complement.
CTCGCCGGGACGTGGATGGGACGCGTGGCGGAGCGTTTCGAGGCGGGGAAAGTCGTCGGCGCGGCCGAACCGGGGCGGGTTCTGGCGGCCGTGGAGGAGATCGTCGGTGATTACGCTCGCTACCGGCGGAACGCATTGCGGGCGGGGGCGGCGCTCCAGCAGGAATTCAACGCGGGCCGCCTTTTCGAAATCGTGACGGCCTGAACGAAAAATCGAGGAGCGCATGGAAAATCCGGATCGTCGCCCCGTCTCCGCTGTGGTTATCTGTTTCAACGAGAGGGAAAGGATCGCGGGGTGCCTGGAATCCCTGGCCTGGGCCGATGAGATCGTAGTCGTCGATTCGGGGAGCACGGACGGGACGCGGGAGATCGCCCGCGGTTACACGTCGCGGGTCTTCGAGATCGCGTGGATGGGGTTCGGCCCTCAGAAGCAGGCCGCCGTCGACCGGGCGGCCCATGACATGATCTTCAGCCTCGACTGCGACGAGCGGGCGACGCCGGAGCTTGCGGTTGAAATCATGGATGCCCTGCGCGCGGGCGGCATACCGCCTGCGTTCTCCGTCCCGCGCCGTACCTTCCTCGGAGAAAAGGAGATCCGGCATTCGGGATGGGCTCCCGACCGCACGGTACGCCTGTTCGACCGGCGGCATGCCCGCTTCTCCGACGCGGCGGTCCACGAACGGGTCCTGGTGACCGGAGAGACCGGCAGGCTCACGCATCCCATCATCCATTATTCCTTTGCGGGGATCTCGGACATCCTTGCCAAGATGAACCGGTATACGGATCTTTCCGCGGTCCAGATGTTCGAATCCGGGCGCAGGTGCGGCTTCTCCGATATCACGATTCGACCGTTCCTCGCCTTCGCGAAGTCATACCTGCTGCGGGGCGGATTCCTGGACGGCGTAGAAGGGATGGAAATCGCCGTGGCAGGCGCCCTGCACGTCTTCGCGAAGTACATCAAGCTGCGGGAGATGGAAAGGCGGGCGTCGGGGAGCGGCCGATGACGCAGATCCAGGCGGGAGACGGGGAAGGGGCGCCGCGCGGCAGGCCCCGGGTCGCCGTCGTAATCCCCAAATACGGGCTGATCGGAGGCGGAGAGAGGTTCGCCCGGGAGTTGACGGAGCGGCTGGCGCGCACGGGGAAGTACGAATTCCACGTGTTCGCCAACCGGTGGAATTCGGGCCGCCCGGAAATCGCATTCCACAAGGTGCCGATGCTCCGGTTTCCCCGTTCCCTGCGGCCCCTGGGTTTTGCCTGGTTCGCGGAGCGCATGGTGGCGAAGGGAAATTTCGACCTCGTGCATGCCCACGAGCGCATCTTCCGCGCGGATGTCTTCTCGGTCCACTCGGTCCCGCATGCGGGGTGGGTTCGGGACGTGCGGCGAAAGCGCCCGAGCCTTTTCGACCGGGCGACGATACGGGTCGAAAAGACGATGATGGCGGGCGAGAGGAGCGTGTTCCTCCCCGTCTCGACGATGGCGGGGGAGGCGTTTGCGCGCGAATATGCCGTCGATCCGGCGAGAATAAGGGTGGTGCATCCGGGAGTGGACATCGAAAGATTTTCCGTGCCCGACCGCGGATCCTGCCGGCGGGAGATCCGCCTGCGCTACGGTATAGGGCCGTCGGAGATCGTCGTCCTGTTCGTCGGGATGAACTTCGAGGTCAAGGGGCTGGATGGTATCATGGCTTCCCTGGCCGGGGCGCGGAGAAGCCATCCCGGCAAGAGCATCCGGCTGCTGGTTGTCGGGAAGGGGAATGTCGGGGAATACGGGAGTATCGCCCGGAAGTTGGGCCTCGGCGATTCGGTGGTCTTCGCGGGGCCCCAGCCGGAGGGAGTGGAGCGCTTCTACCTTGCCTCCGACATCTTCATGATGCTTTCCAGGTACGACACCTTCGGCATGGCGGTCCTGGAGGCGATGGCCGCACGCCTTCCCGTGATCATCAGCGCCGGAGTCGGCGCGAAGGATCTCGTGGAGGACGGCGGCAACGGGTTCATCGTGGGAAACGCATGCGACGCGGATTCCGTCGCCGAACGGATCGGCCTGCTGCTCGAGGAGGATCTGCGGGCACGCATGGGGGAAGCGGCGTTCCGCACCGCCGGGCGTCACTCCTGGGATGCCATCGCAGCGGAGGTCGAGGGAATCTACGAGGAAACGATCGCCCGCGGCCGGAATCGATGAGGAAGGACTTCATCAGTGAACGCGGTAAACGATAAGGAAATCTCGGTCGTCATAGTGTCGTACAACACGGCGGACCTGATAGGGGGTTGCCTTGCCTCCGTGGAGGACGGCCAAGGGGTGAAGCTCGAGATCTTCGTCGTCGATAACGCGTCGACGGACAAAAGCGCGGAGGCGGTCAGGAAGGGATTCCCGGCGGTCCATCTCGTCGAGAATCCGGAAAACCGCGGATTCGGGGCGGCCAACAACCAGGTCCTTTCGCAGTGCCGGGGAAGGTATCTCGTGCTTCTCAACCCGGACACCGTGGTTTCGCCCGGCGCGTTCAGGGAGATGGCGGCGTACATGGACGCGCACCCGCGCGTCGGTCTTGCCGGGCCGAGGATCACGAATCCCGACGGCTCGCACCAGGACTCGGTATCCTTCCGGTACCCGGGGCAAAAATATACCTCGGGAGAGCTGGACGGCCTGGCCGGGTCGATCGCCTGTGTCATGGGCGCCTGCCAGATCGTGAGGCCGGAGCTGATGAAGCGGATCGGGGGATTCGACGAGGACTTTTTCCTGTACGGGGAGGACCAGGATCTTTGCCTGAGAATCCGGCGGTCCGGATACGAGATCGGCTACGTCGAATCGGCCGTCGTGGTCCACCATGGAGGTAAAAGCGAGCGCGGCTCCACGCCGCCGGAAGTGTGGAAGAAGAAGATGAATGCGGAATACCTGTTCTACGAGAAACATTATCGAACCGGCAGCGTCCGGAAGATCATGAAGGCGCACCTGGCGAAAGCCAGATGGCGGCTGGCGATTCTCGGCCTCTCCCTTCCATTCGCGGCGGATCGTGCCGCTGCGGAGGGAAAGATGCATAAATACCGGGCTCTCGAGGAAGTCGTCCGGCAGCAAAGATCAAGGCCGCGGTAACCCCTTCCATGGAACACGCTCCCAAAGAGTGCGCCTGCTGCGGCAAAACGGAGAGGAGGCTCCTCGTCCGGATCGGGGACTGGACCGTGTACAAGTGCGACGGTTGCGGATTGGGCGTCCTGGATCCGCGGCCCGATCCCGCGGAGCTTGGGGCCCTCTACCGGGAGAACTATTTCGTAAGCCATTACGAAGAAGAGCTGGAGCTGGGCTCTCCGGGGATGCAGCGGCGGATCTCGCAGGAGGCGCACCGGATCCGGTTCTTCGGGAAGTTCAAAAGAAAAGGCCTGGTCCTGGACATCGGGTGCGGGAGGGGATACTTCCTCCATGCGTGCAGGGTCCGCGGGTACGACGTGGTCGGGCTGGACTTTTCGGAGGACGCCGCGGCCTCCGCCTGGAAGACGCTGCGGATCCAGGTCAAGGCGGGACTTTTGAGGGACGGGCTGTTCGAACCGGAATCGATCGATGTCATAACGATGTGGCACTCGCTGGAACATACGGAGGATCCGGGCCGGTATCTCGGTCAGGCCTGGAGATGGCTGAGGCCGGGGGGGCTCCTGGTCGTCGATGTGCCGAACCACGAGGGGACCGACGCGATAAGGATCGGCGCCGCCTGGGACGGCTGGAGCCTGCCGTACCACTTTTTTCACTTCACGCCGTCGACCCTTTCCTCCATGATCGCCCGGCACGGGTTCCGGGTGCTGCGGTCGAAGGATTACCACTCCGAATACGTGAAGGGCAGGCTGAGGAGGATACCCGTCGTCGGACTGCTCGCCCGTCCCATCGCGAAGTTCTATTCGGGGACCAGTTACGCTGTTGTCGCCGAAAAGACGGAGAGTCCGCGAAGCGGAGGTGCGAATGCAGGCGCGAAATGAGGGGGCGAACGCATTGGGCTCGCTGATCAAGCCCGGCGAATTCCGCTTCGGAAGGCTGGTCATCGAGGGGATCGACAATTCGAGGGTCATAGGATTTTTCGGCCCGGGGATCCGGGATCAGGAGACGTGCCTCCTGCACGAAAGCGTCGCGGGCGGGGACGGCTACATTGACCTTCTGCACGAACGCATTACGGCCGGCATGCGAGAGCGGAAAGGAACGCCGGTGGTCCGGTTCGCCGACGGCGAGTATTCCTTCTATGAAGGCTCGCTCCGGTGCAACGGGCTGTACCGCCAGGCCGAATCGGCGGAGGCCATCCGCGCCGTTATCCCCGCACACGTGAAGGACCTGAAATACGTGGCGAATGAAGGATTGCTCGCCCCGCTTGTGTTCCCCGGGAACAGTTCCCGCGGGAAAAGGAAGTTCCCGCGGTTCTGGAAGTTTTCGGGGGACGACTCCGGGGCGGTATTCCTGGACTTTCTTTCCCGGAACGGCGTCCCATTGACCCGATCGAACTACGTCCCTTTCTATGCCGTATACGCCTATTTGACGTCGCGGCGCTTCGCGCTGTCGCTGGACGGGAAGAAGCTCTGCATCCTGAATTCGGATATCGATCTCGGGGCGTGCAGGCGCTGGTTCGACCGGTTTTCCTCACGTCCCGTGTTCGCGGAGGTGCGGATACCCGACTCGCTCGTGGCAACCCGATGGGCCTCGATGGAAGGGGACGTTCTTGGCGGAGTGCCGGAGGATGCGGACCTGTGCCTTGTCGGTGCGGGCATCGGCGCCATGCAGGTCTGCGCCGCCCTTTCCCGGCGCTTTTCGATCCCGTCGGTGGACGCCGGCCACGCCCTGAACATGATGAACGACATGGAAAACAAGTCGGCGGGTCCCCGGCTTTACACGATCCACGTATGAACGATCCCCTGAAGCCGTACCGGAAATCGTTCCGGGCCTGGAGAAACAAGCGGCGCCTGGAGAGGGAAGAGGCGCATTACCTTGCCCTCTTCCGGGGGAAAGGACTGGCGATCCCGGACGACCGGGCCATTTCGCAGGCGATCCGGTCGAAGTTCCCGCTATTGCGGCCCGTCCCGAAAGGAAGCTTCAATATCATCGCCGTCTATCCCAACTACAACTGGGAAAACGAATCTCTGCTGCCTGCGCTCGCGAAATTCGGGCGCGTCCGCCATTACGACTGGACGAAGGAATACGACCACGGATCGAAAGCGTGGGGCTCGTCCCTCAAGCATGAGATGAACCGGGATCTTGTGGAATTCGTGCGCGGTTGCGCGGAGGAAGCGCCCGTCCACTTCATCTTTGCCTATCTTTCCGGGGGATTGGTGTCTTCCGGAACGGTGGAGGCGCTGTCCGGATTCCGGGTTCCCATGGTGAATCTTGCGTTGAACGACAAGGAAGCGTTCGTCGGCAGGGTCCGCGGCGGGCTGGCCGCGGGAGCCCGGGACATCTGCAGGCATTTCGACCTGTGCTGGACGAGCACACGGGATGCGCTGGAGAAATACTGCGTCGAGGGGGCGCTTCCGATCTACCTCCCCGAGGGGGCGAACCCGGAGGTCCACCGCCCATACGACGTGGAAAGATCGTTCGACGTCACTTTCGTCGGCCAATGCTATGGCAATCGACCCTCGGTCATCGGGAAACTGAGGTCTGCCGGGATACGTGCCGATGCGTTCGGTCCGGGTTGGCCGGGCGGGCCGCTGCCTACGGAAGAGATGGTCAAGATGTATTCGAGGAGCAGGATCAACCTCGGTTTCGGCGGGATAGCCGGGCACAAGGACACCTATCATCTCAAGGGGCGGGACTTCGAGATACCGATGAGCGGAGGCCTCTACCTGACCGAGCACCACGAGGAGCTCAAGCTGGTTTACGATGTCGGAAATGAGATAGTCACGTATGCCGACATGGATGACCTCGTCGCGAAGATACGTTGGCTTCTGTCCAACCCTTCGGTCGCGGAGCGCATACGGGCAGCCGGGCACCGCAAGGCCCTGGGCGAGCATACATGGGAGATGCGGTTCGAAAAAGTCTTTCGGCTGATCGGCCTGATCGAATAGGCCCGCGATGTCTTCATGCGGCTTTCCGCCGCCCGGCGATGCTTACAGGTACATCCGCCGCAGATAAATCGATCATGACATTCGGGATGGATCGAGTCGACCGGACCCGTTCCCGATCGCCTCAAGAACCTCATCGACCTCTTTCCGTACTCTGTCCGCGGGGAGTTCCTCGAGACAGACGCTTCTTTCCGTGTCGTCGCACCCCTTCCTGTGGCACGGGACGCAATGGTCGTCCGGAGCCACGATCCTGTGGGTATCGTCCGGCACGGTCCAGGACCTCCAGTCCGAAGGACCGAAAATCGTGACGGTGGGCGTTCCGACGGCCGATGCGATGTGGGGCGCGGCGCTGTCCACGCCGAGGTGCAGCGCGCTTCGGCTCAGCGTCGCCGCGAGTTCCCCGAGAGTGGTTTTACCGGCGAGGTTGCGCGCAGCGCCGTCGAGGCACTTCCCGACGATGCCTTCGGCGGCCTTTGCCTCGTCCCCGGAGCCGATCAGCACCGATAGAAAGCCGTGCTTCGCCCGGAGCCAGTCGATTACCTCCGTCCACTTGTCGTAGCCCCACTCCTTGTACTTCCACCGCGAGAAGGGATTTATCGTTACCCAGCGATCGTTCTCTCCGACCCCTTCCGCTTCGAGCAGCGCCTTGGCCCTAACAGCCGCGGCTCGCGAGATATGGAGCCTTGGGGCGGTGTCCCCGGTGTCTATGCCTATCGCCCTGACCAGCCGCAATGCCTGGTCCGCCCCCGGGTGCGCCGGAGGAGGGGCGGGTTTCGGGTCGTATATCAGGTGGGTGAAAATACCGTTGCGCCAGAAGGATTTGTCGCTTCCGTAAAAGGCCACTTTCACGGGAGCGCCCGTGAAAAAGGCCAGGATGGCGCCGCGATCCCCCGTCCGGAGGTCGATCGCGAGGTCGTAGTTCGCCCTTCTCAGACGCCGAATCAGCCGGAAGTTCCCGCTTCCGACCTCGGCGATCCTGCCGCCTTTCTTCGCCACCTCTATTATTTCGTGGAGGCAAGGGTCGGATTCGAGAAGAGACCCATAGCCTTTCCTGACAAGGATGGACAGCCGGGCCGACGGATACGAATCCTTGACCGCCCTGACGGTCGTAGTGGCCAACACCACGTCCCCGATGTCGCCCAGCTGGATCAAAAGGATGTTTGTCCGGTCCGGATAGGTCAGGGGCATATCTCTAGGATATTCGCTTAAGGGAAAATACGTAATGATTGCCCGGGAGAAAAGAGACAGGTTCGACGACGAGCTCGTGACCAAGGCCCTCCAGTTCTTCGCGCAGTTCGGCATCGTCCCAAGGTTTCCACTTCTCGTTATAGGCGAGAAGCATGCTCTCGGCGCCGAACCAGCGGCGGCTTTTCACGTACGAATAAGCCTGTCTCGTGCTCTCGCTCAAGGCCCAGGTGCTCACGAACAAGTCCCCTTCCACGACGAACCGATCCAAGAAGGGCAACGGCACCAGGCTGACCGTTTCTTCCCCCGCGCCCTCGCGAGTGCCGTTCTCCAGGCGCACGCGGTTCGGGCCGAAAGCCGTACACAGGTAAACGTACTGGATGCAGCTGAACAGCGGCAGGTCCAGGATCGCATATCGGGCGATATGGCCGAAATTCAGGAATATCCTTGCCAGGTTTCCGTAGCCTCCTCCGAACTCCACCACGCGCCGCGCCATTTCGATTGCCCGCCCGGTCGTCTGCTCGTAACGGGAAAGGTGGTAAAGATGGTGGACGGAGTTTATGGCCGTGGACAGTTTTCGCCTCGTCCCCGACAGATGCGCGCTTGCTCCCCCTCCGATATATTTCCTGATCGCCTCGGCGTTGCGCCATCGCTCGAGCCGGGCCCACTGCGCGGCGTGAGCCTGCCGGTTCGTAAATACCATGGTGCCGTTTATCACCGGGTTGTCGAGGAACGACAGGTCGAAGTCTTCCAGAAAATAGGTTTCCACTTCCCGGATGTTCCGTGCCCAGTCCGGGTGCACGAAATCGGCATGCGTCGCGTCGTCCCTCATGCGTTCGTACGCCGCCCTTGCCGTATGCAAGGCGTCCCCGAATCGCGCCCGCGCCGCTTCCCGCTCGGGCGGGGGGGACTCTGGAAAAAATTTCTTCGCGCGCCGGGAAAGGATCGCCTTCCCGACCCACGATTTCAGGAACGACATCGAACTCCCTCCGGCCGCCTCGGAATTACTCTCCCCTGAAGCCCGCTTTCTCCTTCGCCAGGAACGCCCTGACCCCTTCCCGGAAATCGCCGGTGCGGGATGACTCCGCGATCCCCTGCCGCTCTTCCTCCATCTGCGTCTCCAGCGGGTGGAGCAGCGCCCTGTTGTACAGCTCCTTCGCCTTTGC
>DATBLU010000350.1:0-3497 GCA_036555205.1 Candidatus Deferrimicrobiaceae bacterium | reverse complement strand
CGCGTTTTCGCCGTGAGAGGGCGGTGTCCTGGGCCACTAGACGATGGGACCGTTTGGCTGAGGAGCCAGGACTCGAACCTGGAAAACCTGGTCCAGAGCCAGGTGTGATGCCATTTCACCACTCCTCAGCGGAAAAAGCAGGTTAACCGATGGCGAACCGGAGCGTCAAGAGCGAATCCGGCGGGTGTAAGTGTCCCGAAGTCCTACGATGAGGTTGAAAACCGGGGCGCCCGGCTTCGAGTCGACGGCGTCCGCGACGAAGTACCCGTGGCGAAGGAATTGGAACCGCTGTCCGGGCTGCGCATCCGCCAGCCCCGGCTCCAGGAGGCATCCGCGCAGTATCGTCGCCGACTCCGGATTCAGGAAATCCTTGAATGTCTTGCCTTCCTCCGCCTCCTCGGGGTTGGCGACGGTGAACAGGCGGCCGTACATCCGGACCTCGGCGGGGACGGCGTGCGCGGCCGACACCCACTGGACGGCCATGGTCTTCTTCCGTTTTGCACCAGGGACCTTGCCCATGGAATCCGGATCGTATGTGCAGCGCAGCTCGACGACCTCCCCGGTGGCCGGGTCCTTGACGACTTCCTCGCAACGCAGCAGGTAGGCGCTGAACAGCCGGATCTCTCCGCCGGGCTTGAACCGCATCCAGTCTTCGGGAGGGTCCTCGCTGAAATCGGTGCGCTCGATATGGATATCCCGGGAGAGCGGCAGCCTGCGCGAGCCTTCCTTCCCGATGTCGCGAGGCCAGTAGGGGGATTCCAGCCATTCGACCTTGCCGGCCGGGTAGTTTGTGATAGTCACTTTCAGCGGCCGCAGGACGGCCATGGCCCGCGGGGCACGGGCATTCAGGTCGTCCCGGATCGCGTCTTCCAGCAGCTCCATGCTCACGCGGCTGTTGGCCTTGTCGACGCCGATCCGCGCCGCGAACAGGCGGATGCCCTCCGGCGTGTACCCGCGACGGCGCATCCCCGCGATCGTCGGCATCCGCGGGTCGTCCCAGCCGGAGACCAGCCCCTCCTCGACGAGCTGGAGCAGCTTGCGCTTGCTCATTATCGTGTAATCGAGGTTCAGGCGCGCGAACTCGTACTGGCGCGGCCGAGGCTCCGGAAACAGGTTGTCGACCAGCCAGTCGTAGATCGCGCGGTTGTTCTCGAACTCCAGGGTGCAGATCGAATGCGTGATGTTCTCGATGGCGTCGGACAGGGGGTGGGCGAAGTCGTACATGGGGTAGATGCACCAGGAATCGCCCCTTCGGTAGTGCGAGGCGTGGCGGATGCGATATAGAAGCGGGTCGCGCATCTTCATGTTCCTCGCAGCCATGTCGCACTTCGCGCGCAGAACGTGAGCGCCGTCGGGAAATTCGCCCGCGCGCATCCGGGCGAATAGATCCAGGTTCTCTTCCACGGAACGGTTTCGCCACGGGCTTTCGCGACCCGGTTCCGTGACGGTGCCGCGATGCTTTCGTATCTCCTCCTCGCTCAGGCTGTCCACGTACGCCTTTCCGTCACGTATGAGCCGGACCGCGAGCTCGTAGAGCTGCTCATAGTAGTCCGAGGCGAAAAAGAGCTTGTCCCCCCAGTCGAAGCCCAGCCAGCGCACATCTTGCATGATCGATTCGACGTACGACATGTCCTCCGTCTCCGGGTTCGTGTCGTCGAAACGCATGTGGCAGGCGCCTCCGAACTCCAGGGCGATGCCGAAGTTAAGGCATATGGACTTGGCGTGGCCTATGTGCAGGAAACCGTTCGGCTCGGGCGGAAAGCGCGTCGCCACACGCCCGCCGTATATGTTTGACAGGGTGTCGCGCTTAACGATCTCGCGAAGGAAATCGAGCTTTTCCCTGTCCTCGGGCCTCTGCGGAGGTGACGTGGATTTTTGCATCGTTCGGTTTCCTTTAGTTGGACCTGATGCGTTTCACCGCCGACGACAGGCGTCTTATCACCTCTTCGCGGCCGAGGACATCCATGACCTCGAAAAGCCCGGGAGAGGCGGTCCCCCCGGTGAGCGCCACGCGGATAGGCTGGTGGATCTTGAGCGTCCCTCCCCGCTTTTCGACGACCGCGGAAAGTGCCGCCTCCATCGAGGCGGGAGTGAACTCCGGCAGCGCCGAAAAGGCCTGCGCAATCTCCTCCAGCACCGCGGCGATATCGGGAGTCAGGAACTTGGCGGCTGCCTTGGGATCGGCTTCCTTCTCCCTGAAGTAGTAGATCGCCGCATCGGCCATCTCCGCGAGGGTCCGTGCCCTTTCCCTCAGAGTCATCACCGCGCGGGTGAGCCACGCGGAAGGCGAGGCGTCGATCCCCCGCTCCTTGAGGAAGGGTATCAGAAGGCCGGCCAGTCTTTCAGGGTCGGCTTCCTTTATATAATGAGCGTTGAGGTGCAGAAGCTTGTTTATATCGAACCTGCTGGGGGAAAGGTTCACATGCTCCAGTGAAAAAAGGCTCTGCAGCTCCCCGACGGAAAAGATTTCCTGGTCCCCGTGGCCCCAGCCCAGGCGGGCCAGGTAGTTGACGATGGCCTCTGGCAGATATCCCATCTCCTTGTACTTCATCACGGACGTCTCCGCGTCCCGCTTGGACATCTTTCCCCCCTCCATCCCGTGTATCAGAGGGAAGTGGCCGATCCGCGGCAGCGGGTACCCGAGGGCTTCGTATATCAGGAGCTGCTTGGGAGTGTTGTTCAGGTGGTCGTCTCCGCGCAGCACGTGTGTTATTCCCATGGAGGCGTCGTCGACTACGACGACGAAGTTGTAAGTCGGCGTGCCGTCCGTGCGCAGCAGCACCAGGTCGTCAAGTTCGCTGTTCTCGAATGTCACGTCGCCCCGCAGCAGGTCCCGCACCACCGTCTGCCCGGAATGGGGGGTCCTGAACCGCACGACGTATGGTTTTCCCTCCGCCGCCTCGGGAGGCAGGCTGCGGCACCGGCCGTCGTACCTGGGTTTCTCCTTGCGGGCCTTCATCTCCTCCCTGCGGCGCTCCAGCTCCTCCGGCGTGCACACGCATCGGTACGCCTTGCCTTCGGCGAGAAGTGTTTCCGCCGCTTTCCGATAAAGATCCATCCGTTCGGTCTGGTAATAGGGCCCCTCGTCCCAGGCAAGTCCAAGCCAGTTCATCCCGTCGAGGATCGCCTGGACGAATTCCTTCGTGGACCGCTCCCGGTCGGTATCCTCGATCCTTAAGATGAATTTCCCCCCGTGCCTGCGTGCGAATAGCCAGTTGAACAGGGCGGTGCGCGCCCCCCCTATGTGGAGGTCTCCCGTGGGGCTGGGCGCGAACCGGGTGACTACGGAGGGCATTTTCGAACCTCTTTCTCGGCCGCTGCGGGGAGTGCGCAAACTAAGGCTACAGGATGGCCAGGCCCGCGTATCCGACGACATGTCCGTAATCGCCGCTGACGTCGCCGGAAGTCGCATATTTTATCAGACGGGCTTCGGTAGCGCCAAGGGAAAGGGCGGCGAAAAGCATGACGATGGCGGGAATCACCCCGCACATGGTGAT
>DATBLU010000343.1:0-1645 GCA_036555205.1 Candidatus Deferrimicrobiaceae bacterium | reverse complement strand
CCATGATGGAGGGGATGAAGAAGCACATGGACGAGGTCCGCAAGGCCGTCGCCGCCCTCCGCGAGCACGAGAAGAAGATGGAAGGGATAACCGATCCGGCGCAGTTCCGCAAGGCGGCCATCGAGCACTTCCGCATGCTGGACGATCTCCAGGAATCACACGTCAAGCACATGGACTCGATGACGGGCGGAGCAGGGAGCAAGCCCATGCACCACGGACACGGCCACCACGGACAATGCGAGGATTGCCCCCACAGGTAGCGGTTTTCAGGCCGAACGGAACATGAAGTAGGCGGCGCCGACCAGGCACAGGGCGCCCCACAGGTAGTCGATTTTAAGGGGCTGCCGCATGTATAAGGTCACGAACCCGGCGAACACCACCATTGTGATGACCTCCTGGATGACCTTGAGCTGCGGCAGGGTGAAGTGCTGGTAGCCGATGCGGTTGGCGGGGACCTGGAGGACGTATTCGAAGAAGGCGATTCCCCAGCTCGCGAGGATCGCCAGGTATAGCGGCGTGTTGTTCAGGTCCTTCAGGTGCCCGTACCAGGCAAATGTCATGAAGATGTTGGAGCAGAACAGAAGCGAGATGGTTTTCATTGCGCCCCCCCGGGGAATAATTCGCCCGTTATTTTACCACTGAAAAATCAAAGAGGGCCGCGTCCCCACGGACGCGGCCCTCCCGGGCAAACTTCGCCGTATTCAGCCGGTATCTACACGAGCCCGTGGGCGATCATGGCGCGGGCGACCTTGATGAAGCCGGCGATGTTCGCTCCCACGACCATGTTCCCGGGGGAGCCGAACTCCTCGGCGGCCTCGGAGCACAGCGTGAAGACGTTCCTCATGATCTGACGAAGCTTGGCGTCGGTCTCCTCGAATCCCCACGCCTCCCTGCTCGCGTTCTGCTGCATCTCCAGCCCCGACGTGGCCACGCCGCCGGCATTTGCCGCCTTGCCGGGCCCGTAGGCGATCCCGGCCTGGATGAACACATGGACCCCCTCCGGCGTGGTGGGCATGTTCGCCCCCTCGCCCACCGCGATGCAGCCGTTCTTCACGAGCTTCTTCGCGTCCTTCCCGGTGATCTCGTTTTCGGTCGCCGAGGGGAACGCGACGTCGCAGGGGATGTCCCATATGTTGCCGTTCGGGGTGTAGCGCGCGCCCTTGTGGTATTCGCAATAGTCCTTGATGCGCCGGCGTTCTATCTCCTTCAGCTGCTTGATCGTCTCGATGTTCATCCCCTTCTCGTCGTAGATCACGCCGTTGGAATCGCTCATGGCTATGACCTTTCCCCCGAGCTCCTGCACCTTCTCCAGCGTGTAGATCGCCACGTTCCCGGATCCGGAAACGACGACCTTCTTCCCCTTGAAGCCGTTCCTCCTGGCCTTGAGCATTTCGTCGACGAAGTAGGTGCAGCCATACCCGGTGGCTTCCGTGCGCACCTGGCTGCCGCCGTACACCAGCCCCTTGCCTGTGAGAACGCCGGCCTCGAACTTGTTCGTCAGCCTCTTGTAATGCCCGAAGAGGTAGCCGATCTCACGGCCGCCGACGCCGATGTCGCCGGCGGGGACGTCGGTGTGCTCGCCTATGATCCGCCAGAGCTCGGTCATGAAGCTCTGGCAGAAGCGCATAACCTCTCCGTCCGATTT
>DATBLU010000317.1:0-2323 GCA_036555205.1 Candidatus Deferrimicrobiaceae bacterium | reverse complement strand
GGTGTCCTCCGGAGGCGTGTACCAGCCGGTGTCCATGCGTATCGCGTCCACCGGGCACGCCTCGACGCACTGCCCGCAGAAGATGCACCGAAGCATGTCTATGTCGAACCGCACCGGGTACTTCTCGATCTTCGGATCGGGAGACTCCCCCGCCACGATCGTGATGCACACGGCGGGGCAGGCGGTGGCGCACATGTAGCAGGCCACGCAACGCGGGGCGCCGCCGGGCCGTTTCATCAGCCGGTGGCAGCCGCGGAACCGGGGCGGCATCACCCTGCGCACCTCGGGATACTCGATGGTGGGGATGTCCTTGTTGTGGGCAAAGTTGTGCAGCATGTGCCCCATCGTCACCGCGAGGCCCTTTACGATCTCGAGCAGGTAAAGGCTCTCACCGAAGGACATCTTCGGGGGCCTGGCCACTTTTTTAACGCCGATCGTCATGGATCTCACACACCGCCCCGGTCCAGAAGCAGCAGGACCAGTCCCGTCACGAAAATGTTCGCCAGCGCAAGCGGAAGCATCACCTTCCACCCCAGCCGCATGACCTGGTCATACCGGAACCGGGGGATCGTCCACCTGACCCAAACGAAGAGCCAGCAGAAAAAGAGCGTTTTCGCGATGAACGACCCTATCCGCACGACAAGAACCGCGGCGGGCGGGACTGCAACGGAAGCGCCTCCGGGAAAGGCAAACCCGGCATCACCGAGATACGGAAACTGCCATCCGCCGAAGAACATCGTCGCAAGGACCGCCGATCCCACCACCATGTGGATGTATTCGGCCATCATGAACATGGAGAACTTGAAGGAGGCGTACTCCGTGTGGTATCCGGCGACCAGCTCCGATTCCCCCTCGGGCAGGTCGAAGGGGGTGCGGTTCGCCTCGGCGTAAAGGGCCACCAGGAACAGGATGAACCCCAGCGGCTGGACGAAAACCCCCCACTTCGGAAGGATCCCGAACAGCAGCGCTCCCTGCCCCTGTGCGATCTCGGAGAGCCGCAAGGTTCCGAACACCATGAGGATGCCGATGATGGACAGGCCCATCGAGACTTCGTAGGAGATCATCTGGGACGCGGAGCGCAGGCCCCCCAGGAGCGGGTACTTGCTGTTGGAGGACCATCCCGCCAGCACGACGCCGTAGACCGCCATCCCGGATATGGCGAAAAGGTAAAGGATGCCGACGTTCAGGTCGGCGATCTGGAGCGCGATCGTCTTGCCGGCGATCGTGACCGGGGGCCCGAACGGGATGATCGCCATCGTCATGACCGCCGGGGCGAGCGCGAACATCGGCGCCAGCTGGTAGAAGAGGCGGTGGGCGTTGTCCGGGATGAAATCCTCCTTGAAGAGGAACTTCAAGGCGTCGGCCAGCGGATGGAAGACGCCGCCCAGGGTCAGGCCCAGGATCCGCGCCCGGTTGGGACCCCGGCGGTCCTGGATGTAGGCCGCGCCTTTGCGCTCCACCCACGTCATGATCACGACGAGCCCGAAAACGAAAGCGAAGAACACGCCGATCCGCGCAACCGATACGCCGACGTCGAAGAGGGGCGTCATTTCGGCACTCCGGCCGGTTGGCCCTGGTCGCCCAGCGATTCGTAGCTCAATCCCGCGAACGGCTCCTCCGAAGCGGACAGCGACCGGAACACCGAAGATTCGCCGGCGAAGCCCCACGCCGCCCCCATCCGGTTCGCAAGCTCCGAGACGATCTCTATGCCGGCTCTCGCCTTGCCGCGCGGCCGGAACCCCGGCTGGAACCGCTGCACCCGCCCGGCGTAGTTGGTGAAGGTCCCGCCCCGCTCGGCGAAGGAGGCCTGCGGCAGCACGGCGTGCGCCGCCCGCGGGACCGCGCCGTCGTTCGTGCCCACGTTGGCGACGAAGGGGACTTTCGAAAGGAGACCGGCTATCTCGCCTTCAGGCAGGTCGGCGAGGACGTTCCCGAAGACGAGGAGCGCACGGATCTTCCCCTCGGAGACCGCCTTGAGCGTGCGGTCGAACCCCTCCTCGGAAAAGCCCAGCAGTTGCGCCCCCAACGAGTTCGGGTTCTTGTCCGCCTTGATGAGGAAATCGTCGAAAGTTCGATCGCCGGGGGCCCGGGAGGAAAAGCCGATAAACGGCGTCCGCAGGATTTCCTTCGCCAGTTTCCGGACCAGGAACAGCTCCTCGTTCGAGGACTGCGGCGACGCGATGACGGCCGTCGATTCGGGGCCGTGCGTCTCCACGGCGTCCTTGAATTTCGCGGCCGTCGTGAACATGACGGAATCCCAGGCGGCGGCGATCGGCTTGCCGCCCTCGCGGATCACGGGGGTGAGCAGCCGGTCCTCGTTGGC
>DATBLU010000309.1:0-9660 GCA_036555205.1 Candidatus Deferrimicrobiaceae bacterium | reverse complement strand
CGCAAGGAAGCGCGGAAGATGGCGCGGAAGTTCCTCTCGTCGTTCGCAGGCGAGGGGTACATAGTCACCCCTTCAGGCTCCTGCGCCGCCATGGTCAAGAACGAATACCCCGTGCTCTTCCGGGACGAGCCGGGGATGCTGTCGCTGTCCCTTCTTGCCGGGGAGAGGATCTACGAGCTGTCCCAGTTCCTCGTAGACGTGCTCGGCGTAACCGATCCGCAGTCGTCGTTCAAGGGGAAGGTCACCTACCACGATTCCTGCCACCTGCGGCGGGGGCTCGGCGTGACGGAAGCGCCGCGCAAGCTTCTGCGCGCCATCCCCGGAGTCACGCTGGTGGAGATGGAAGACAGCGACCGGTGCTGCGGGTTCGGCGGAGTCTTCTCCGTCAAGTACCCGCACATTTCCTGCCGGATGGCGGACGACAAGATCGAACGGATACTGGCTACGGGGGCGCCGATAGTCACCTCGGGGGACATCGGCTGCCTGATGAACATCGGCGGCATGATCTCCCGCTGCGGGTATCCGGTGCAGGCGGTCCACCTGGCCGAGATCCTTGCCGGGGACGTGGAGGTGCCTGCCTGATGGAACCCAGGTCGCGCTCCTTTTTCCGGAACTCCGAGAAGGCGCTGGCTGACGCTTCGCTGCAGGCCGCCATCTCCCGCACGACCGGAAAGTTCGTCGGCGCGCGAGCCGCCTCCATAGAGGCCTTCCCCGGATTCGAGGAAGCGCGCCGCGAGGGCTCCCGGATCAAGAAGGAAACCCTCGACCGGCTCGACCGGTACCTCGCCCTCTTCATTTCGGAGGCGGAAAAACGGGGCGCCGTCGTGCACGTGGCGCGCGATGCGGACGAGGCGAGGGAGATCGCCGCCGGCATCGCCAGGCAGGAAGGGGTGACCCTCGCCGTCAAATCCAAATCGATGGTCGCCGAAGAGGTCGATCTGAACGGCGCCCTCGAGGCGGCAGGCGTGGAGGTCGTGGAATCGGACCTGGGCGAATTCATCATCCAGCTCGCCGGCGAACCGCCCTCCCACCTCATCGCGCCCGCGGTGCACAAAACGCGGGAGCAGGTCTCCCGGCTCTTCGAACAGAAGCTGGGAGAGCCGTACACGGACAACATCCAGGAGCTGGTGCGGATCGCCCGCAAGCATCTGCGGGCGAAATTCCTGTCCGCCGGGATGGGCGTAAGCGGCGCGAACTTCCTGTGCGCCGACACCGGCTCCATCGTCATGGTGACCAACGAGGGGAACGGGAGAATGGGCACGGTTCTTCCGCGGGTCCACCTGGCCGTGGCGAGCATCGAGAAAGTCATACCGAGCCTCGCGGACTTGCCGGTTTTCCTTCGGCTTCTTCCGCGCAGCGCGACCGGACAGCCGATAACCACGTACGTTTCCGTGCTGACCGGCGTCAAGCGGCCCGAAGACCCCGAGGGACCCGAAAAACTCCACATCCTGCTCGTGGATAACGGCAGGACCGCGATTCTCCAAGGGAAATACCGGGATATCCTGAAGTGCATACGGTGCGGGGCATGCCTGAACATATGCCCCGTATATCAGAGCGTGGGAGGCCATGCCTACGGCTGGACATATCCCGGCCCGATGGGCTCCGTGCTGACCCCGCTGCTCGCCGGGCTGGCCGAAGGGGCGGCCCTGCCCAACGCCAGCACCCTGTGCGGGGCGTGCGCCGAGGTGTGCCCGGTCGAAATCCCCCTGCCCAGGCTTCTTCTGGAACTGCGGGCGGACGAGCGGGATCAGGGCTTGAAAACGCCGGAAGAGATCCTCGGAATGAAGGGCTACGCGGCCGCTATGGGACGCGCAGGGGTCCTCGAGGCGCTGGAGCGGATCGCCGGAGTCGTGGGCCGGCTCATCTTCAAGGACGGGAAGGTTCCCTGGCTCCCCTTGAAATTCTCCGGATGGACCGACAAGAGGGATTTTCCCGCCCCCGCCGCGCAGCCGTTCCGGAGGCTATGGAAGAAGCAGAGAGGAATTCGCCCGTGGAGCCGCTAGACAGAAAATCGGAGCTGGTCCGGCGGATCGCCGTTGCGCTGCGAGGACACGACGGCGCCAAAACCTCATCCGGCAGGGCGGCAGGGCATGCGGAACCATGCACACGGGCGGATACGATCGCGCTGTTCCGGGACCGGTTCGAAGCCAACGGCGGCAATTTCATCGAATGCCCCTCCCCGGAGGCGATCCTCCCCGCGCTCGGCGAAGCGCTCCGCCTTTCGGGAGTGGCCGGCCTGTTCTTCCCGGAAGACGACGCGGGCGCCCGCCAGATGGCGGAGGCGCTCGTTCCGTTCGGCCCGTTCACGCTGGTCTCTTCCGCCGAAGCCCTGCAGCCGTCCCCGCCGCAAACGGCGGGTTTTCAGACCGCGGATTACGCCGTCGCGGAGACCGGTTCGATCGTCCAGACAAGCTTGGGGGGTAAAACGCTTCTGCCCGGGCTGCTGGCCGACGTTCACGTCGCGCTTGTCTCCCGGGCGGCGCTCGTGGACCGTATGGATGATTGCATGGCGGCGCTGGCGGATGCCCCCCCCCGCAACATTTCTTTCCTCTCCGGACCCAGCCGGACCGCCGACATCGAGCAGACCTTGACCATCGGCGCGCACGGTCCCAGGAAAATGATCGCGGTGCTTGTCTAGACCTGCCTGGGAAAAAACGGGCGGCACCCGTCGAAACGGGGCCGCCCGTCACAAGAGCCCTGCGTCCGCTTAAGACCCTTCTACGGCTTTGAGCCGGATGGGCCGCGAACCTTCGTCAGGTAGTTTATTATCTCGACGGCTTCCTTGTCGGTTAAGGGGCACCCGTTGACCTGCCGCATCCGCTTCACGGTCGCGGTCCATCCGCTGCGGCTCTTGGTCCTGGACAGGGAGCGATCGAGGTCGTGGCACACCGAGCATTTCTCCTCGAACAGGGCCTTGCCCTTGCCGCCTTTGACGTCGGCTGCGGGAGCGGCTGCGACACCGCGATGGTGTTCGCCCCTATGCCCGCCCTCGGTAACGTCATCCGCACCGCGCCTGGCTACCTGAGTGGAAGCAATCCGCCCGGCTTCCGCGGCCCATCCCGCAATCAGAAATGCCGCAACAACGGCAACTCCTGCAATTACTTCGAATACGGTCTTTCTTCCTTCCATTGCCTCCTCCCCGTCTTAAGGGTTACTTATTACCGTGTTCCGAAGCGAGGAACTCCACGATTTTGGCCGCGTCCGCGTCGGAGATCCAGTCCGCCTTCTTGCTCTGCATGTCCTTCACGATCGAGATCCACTTTTCCTTGTTCTCCTTGCGCACGGTTGCGCGGTCAAGGCCGTGACAGACGCCGCACTTCTGCTCGAACAGCGCTTTTCCCTCTGCCGCAGCGGATACCGCCGGAGGCGGCGCCGCAGGCTTGGGGGGCTCTGATTTGGCGCAACCCAGCGCAAAAACCGCAAGGAACAGGACGAGCGCCGATGCAATGCATGAGCGGATAAGCATCTGGAAATTCCTCCTTGGGGAAGCAAAATTTGCCTTATCTTACCCCCCCCCTCCGAGGTACACAACTGTTTCCGTGTATAATCGGTGGACATGATACTCGTACGCATCCCTCAGAAGAATAAAGAGATTGAAGTGCCCGGTCCAAGGATGGTCGCGGATATCCTGGCGGCGGCGGGGGTCCGTCCCACCACCGTAATCGTCACGCATGGCAAGAGGCTGCTGACCCGGGACCAGCGCGTCGAGGACGGAGAAACGATCGACATCCTGTCCGTCGTGTCGGGCGGGTAGCTTCCCGTGAAGTGCAAAAGATGCCGGAAAACCGAGGCCGCGGTCGAACTGCCGAGCCACAACTCCGCGTTTTGCCCCGATTGCTTCTTCCTGTTCTTCCGAAGGCAGGTCACGGAAGGAATCCGCAAGCTCTCGCTCCTGTCCCCCGATGACCGGGTGCTCGTCTGCGTATCGGGCGGGAAAGACAGCCTGGTGCTGTGGGACATCCTGATGGAACTCGGGTATCGAACGGAAGGTCTCCACATAGACCTGGGCATCGATGGGTACTCCTCCCGGTCCCTCGAGAAGGTGACGGCCTACGCGGCCGCCCGCGGGAAGGTACCGATCGTGGTGGACCTGCGTGCGGAGGGGATCCCTATCCCGGGGGCGGCGAAGCGGACGCTCAAGGAAGAATGTTCGGTCTGCGGCACGGTGAAGCGATACTTCTTCAACCGTGTCGCCGCCCGGTCGGGATTCACGGTCGTCGCCACGGGGCACAACCTCGACGACGAGGCTGCGCGATTGCTCGGCAACCTGCTCCACTGGGACCGGGACCGCCTTTCCCGCCAGAGCCCGCTGCTCCCCGAAGGGCCGGAGGGGCTCGTACGGAAGGTCAAGCCGCTGTGGCGCGTAAGCGAGATGGAGACAGCCTCCTACGGCTTCCTGAAAGGCATCGAATACGTCACCGAAGAGTGCCCTTTGAGCCTCGACGCAACTTCGCTCGTGTACAAGGAGGCCCTCTCACTGATCGAGGAAGAGATGCCTGGAACGCGCCGCCGCTTCTACCAGGGCTTTCTCCAACAAAACCTGGGCGTCCCCGCGGGGACAGGCGCCGCCGACGTAACGGATGGGAAGGCGCCCGGGAATTGCATCGCCTGCGGGGCGCCTGCGTACACGGAAACATGCGGCTACTGCCGCCTGAAGGAACGCGTTACCAAAGCCCGGGGACATGAACGTCCCTGATTTCAAGGAGCGGGAGATGAGCGGACGCAATCCCAAGGGGCCGTTGCAGCCGGGCGAGGAAATCATCCTGATCGATCCCAAGGGGGAAGAACATCTTTTCGCGCTGACGCCGGGCAAACCCTTCGGGACGCACCGGGGAAACATCCTTCACGACGACATCATCGGCAAGCCGGACGGGAGCCGCGTATGGACGGCTCGCGGGGCCGAGTACCGCGTCTTCCGGCCGACCTTCAACCAGTTCATCCTCAACCTTAAGCGGCACGCGCAGATAATTTACCCCAAGGACATCGGGCCTATCCTGCTGTGGGCGGACATTTTCCCGGGCGCGACGGTGCTGGAAGCCGGAATCGGCTGGGGAGCGCTGTCGATAAAGCTGCTGGAAGCGGTAGGGCAGGCGGGAAGGCTCGTTTCCTACGAGGTGCGCGAGGACTTCGCGGAGAGCGGGAAGAAGACCGTAATCCGATTCCTTGGGGAGTGCCCGAACCTGGAAATAAAGGTGCGCGACATATACGAGGGGATCGAGGAAAAAGAGGTTGACCGGATCGTCCTGGACCTTCCCGAGCCGTGGCGCGCCGTTCCCCATGTCCCGGGAGCGCTGGCGCCCGGAGGCATCATTCTTTCCTACCTTCCCTCCACCCTGCAGGTAAAACAGATGGTCGACGCGCTGGTCGCTCAGGGCTCCTTCACGGAGCCCGAGGTCTTCGAGGTTATCCACCGCCCATGGCACGTCAAGGGGCAATCCGTCCGCCCCGTCCAGTGGATGTTCTCGCACTCGGCTTTCATAATAGTCAGCCGAAAAATTACTTAAGCCCAGGGACGTTCTTAAACTTTTTAATGCCTGCCTTCCTATAGGTCGATCTGTTTGCGTCTGCACTATCCATCGCTCTCAAGAGATACGAAACACCCGGCTCGCTGATCTCAAGCCACTTGCAGAGCAATCGACGAGTAATCCCCTTTTCCATGAGGCACCTTTTCAAGATCTCTCTCCTTGCCAAGGATGATAAGCGGTCACGCCGACCGTCCAGAATTCGATCCGGGGACACCGTTAGTAGGCAGGAAACTTTGTCTACGATATCGAGGAATGTTCTATAAGAACCATCCGCATCTATTCCCCGAGAATACTTAACCCCAGAATTAGATATATCCTTCGCATGCGGGACTTTCTCCTCGAAAGATAGTTCTACGAATCTATTGCATGAACCTTCTCCGAGAAAAGCCAGGTAGATATCCAGGCTTGGAATATATTTCGAGGAAAAAAATTCTTGAATGAAGGGATATTCTTTCCATGGCAACTTGCCGGAAGCCATTATTTCATGATGCCCCGTCCACGGATACCGGGATAGAGTTCTTACGGATGATACCAAGCCTGAACGGACCGGATTGAGGTGAATATACCTAATCAGCTCCAGCAGATAACGCTCAGTGTCGACCACGGATGACTTATACCTGTTCTGAAATAGATGACCGGCTCTCTCGTATTTTCGATTGAAATAGGTCGAGTACCCAGACATCAGGCAACGCATGAAATTGACAAGATTTCCCGTTCCGCTGTGGAAGAGAAGATGGAAGTGATTCGGCATGAATGCCCATGCCAGGCAGCGAGCGTTGAAGCGGGATAAGTTGACTAGAATCCTTCGTCGAAGCTCCGCCTTGTCGCTCCGATCCAGAAAGATGTCTCTTTTCTCGATTCCCCTTGCGTACACGTGATGAAACGCACCCGGGAAATCGACACGAGGCCGTCTTGGCATTTATCCATAGACAGCAATAAGCGCGCCATAAATATCAACAGTGGATTGTTATGACAGTGATTAAAAAGTTTAAGAACGTCCCTTTACTTAATCTTCTTCGGCGCGTCTACGATTTCTTCTGGCGTTCGGGTCCGCTTTTCTGTCCTGTCTCATCCGCGCGGATTTCTTCTTGCTCGAGTATACGTTTACCCTATCCTCATCGTCCTGGGCTTTCATCTCGACGGGCGGAGGACCGGCGACGGAAGCGGCTCCGTAGGCGGTCGGGGTGGGCGGAAGAGCCGGGGCAGCCACGGGCGCGGCATTGTCGGTCCCGGAGGGCTTCTCCGGCTGGGGCGCCGGCAGTTTGCTCGAGGCCGGGATTTCAACGACGGTTCCGGCTGGAACCGGGGCGTTCTCCGGCGACGGATTGCCGGTCCGATCGGAAGGAGAGAAGTAGAGGTATGAACCGTAGGCTATCAGGAAGAAGGATGCGCATCCAGCCAGCGACGCGTATAACGTCTCTCTTTTCATTACGGCTCCTGGCGTCGATCTATCGACCGACGCCCCGGAAGTAGTCGAAAGTGCGGGAGAGACCAGCCGAAAAAGCGACCTTCGGCGCATATCCCAGCCGGCTCTGCGCCATGGAGATGTCGGCAAGGGAATCGCGCACGTCGCCGGGCCGCGGAGGCTCGAATTTCGGGGGCACCCGCCGCGCCGCCAGCCCGTAAACGGATTCAAGGATGTCCAGCAGCGAAACCCTCTCCCCGCAAGCGATATTATACACCTTGCCGCACACCGTCCGGGGAGCGCGGCAGGCGCAAAGGTTGGCCTCCACCACGTTTTCTATGTATGTGAAATCCCGGGTCTGGAGGCCGTCCCCGTATACGGTCGGCTCAATGCCGGAAAGCACACACGCTATGAACCGCGGTATGACCGCCGCGTACGTCGACGTCGGGTCCTGTCGGGGGCCGAACACGTTGAAGTAGCGGAGCGACACCGTCTCCAGGCCGTAAACTTCGTGGAAGATCCGCATGTAGTGCTCGCCCGCCAGCTTTTGCGCGGCGTAAGGGCTCTTCGGGTTGGGCGTCATCGATTCCCGCTTGGGAAGCTCGGGCGTGTCCCCGTAAGCGGAGGAGGAGGCGGCGAATACGACTCGACGGACACCGGCGTCCCGGGCCGCGATCAGCATGTTGACCGTGCCCCCCACGTTGATGTCGTTCGTGAGGGCGGGGTCCGCCACCGAGCGGGGGACCGACGGAAGCGCGCCCTGATGGAGGACGTACTCGACCCCTTCCGCCGCCTTGCGCACGGCCGCCATGTCCCTAAGATCGCCTTCGATAAGTTCGAACGCCCCGCCGAACTTTTCGGCAAACCCGGCAAGGTTCTCGCGCTTGCCCGTCAGGAAGTTGTCCAGAACGCGCACCCGGTTCCCGGCGGATAAAAGGCACTCGGCAAGGTTCGATCCGATGAATCCTGCCCCGCCGGTTACAAGGTAGAACATCCGCCCTCCGGCCTATAGTTTTATGACTTTGCCGCCGTTGCGGCTCTTGAGGGCGTTGCGGGTGTCGACCACCACCCTGGATTCGCGTGCGACCAGCTTGTAATCGAACAGATCGTGGTCGGTCACGAGAACGACGCAGTCGGCCTTTCGCAACGCCGCCGCTGAAAACTTCTCCGTCTTCAGCTTGATCCCGTGCTCGTCCAGCACCGGGACGTACGGATCGCAATAGGA
This sequence comes from Candidatus Deferrimicrobiaceae bacterium, assembly GCA_036555205.1. GTDB lineage: Bacteria > Desulfobacterota > Deferrimicrobia > Deferrimicrobiales > Deferrimicrobiaceae > FEB-35. Next base: position 1,505 of record DATBLU010000309.1, on the reverse strand, counting down.
AAGCTTCGCCCCCTTTTTTGACAGCAGCTGAAGTATGTCCAGCGCCGGAGACTCCCGCACGTCGCTGATGTTCTTCTTGTACGCAACGCCAAGGACAAGGATCCTGGCGCCGTTGACCGATTTCCTGAACCGGTTGAGCGCATCGCCGACCTTGCCGACGACGAAATGGGGCATCTGCCCGTTTATCACGCCCGCGAGCTCGATGAAGCGCGCTTCGAATCCGAACTGCTTCGCCTTCCACGACAGGTAGAACGGATCCAGCGGGATGCAGTGCCCGCCGATGCCCGGGCCCGGATAGAACGGCATGAATCCGAACGGCTTGGTCTTGGCCGCGTCGATCACTTCCCAGACGTCTATCCCCATGCGGTCGCACATGAGCGCGATCTCGTTCACCAGCCCGATGTTCACCGAGCGGAACGTATTCTCGAGGAGCTTGACCGTCTCCGCCACGGTGGCGCAGGAAACGGGATGGACGTTTTCGAGCACGCCGTCGTACAGCGCCGCGGCCACCTTTGAGCACCTCGGCGTGACGCCTCCCACCACTTTCGGGATGTTCTTCGTCGTGTACATGGAGTTGCCGGGATCGACGCGCTCCGGCGAGAAGGCCAGGAATATGTCCCGCCCGACCTTTAGGCCGTTCTTCTCGAACATCGGAGCGAGCACCTCCACGGTGGTCCCCGGGTATGTGGTGCTCTCAAGGACTATCAGCATGTTCTTGTGGATGTACTTCGCAACCTGCTCGGCGGCGTCCACGATGTAGGACAGGTCGGGGTCCTTCGTCTTGCGCAATGGCGTGGGGACGCAGATGTTGACGGTGTCCGCCTCGGCCAACGCCGAGAAATCGGAGGTCGCCCTGAGCAGCCCGGCCGCCACGGCGTCCCGGATCGCATCGGATGGGATATCGCCTATATAGGACTTTCCCGCGCGTAGTTGCCTGACCTTCGATCCGTCCACGTCGATGCCGATCACCTGAATGCCTGCGCCGGCATATTCCACGGCCAGCGGCAGCCCCACGTACCCCAGTCCGATCACGGCGGCTGTGAAGTTTTTCCGCTTCAGTCTGGCTAAAAGGTCGCCCTGTTCTTCCGCTCCGGGCATCGCCTGGAAACCTCCTCGTATGAATCTCGGAAAAAAAACCCCACCGGAACGGGATGACCCGGATCCCCGTGGGCACATTTATATGAATGTATCGGATGCTAAGCGGATTTCAACTTCTTTATCTCGGATATCATCTCGGGAACAGCCTTGAACAGGTCGGCCACCAGCCCGTAGTCGGCCACTTGGAAGATCGGCGCCTCCTCGTCCTTGTTGATCGCCACGATCACCTTGCTGTCCTTCATCCCCGCAAGATGCTGTATGGCCCCGGATATCCCCAGCGCGATGTACAGTTCGGGCGCCACGATCTTTCCTGTCTGCCCCACCTGCCAGTCGTTGGGCGCCCACCCGGCGTCCACCGCCGCGCGCGAGGCGCCGATCGCCGCGTGGAACAGGTCGGCCAGTTCCTC
>DATBLU010000287.1:0-18432 GCA_036555205.1 Candidatus Deferrimicrobiaceae bacterium | reverse complement strand
TTAAGCTCGTTCTCCATCTTCATCGCCTCGACGACGATGACCCCCTGGTCGGCCTTCACTTCCTCCCCCAAACCGACCAGGAGCTTTACGACCTTCCCCGGCATCGGCGAGGAGACCATGGCCTTGCCGGCCGCCCCCTTTCCGCCGGCCCGCATCAGCGCCTTCCGCTGCTCGTTCATGAGCGTGAACTTGTAGCAGTCGCCCGTTATCAGCACCTCGAACTCGTCGTCCTTCCTCCCCTGGACGTCCACCTCGAACGAGGCGTCCCCGTAAAGGACGGACCAGACGCTGCTCTGGACCTGGTGCGCGTCGACCAGGTGCTCCTGCCCGTCTATCGTGACCACGTACCGGGCGACTCCCGCCTCCCGTACGGCGACCTTCACTTCCTTTTCACCGATAGTCCCGATGTAGTTCATGGCAGCTCCTAGACGGGTTTCCGCATGCCGGGCCGGGTCGAATATTTCCACATGGAGACGGGGCCGGCGGCCGCCGCGGGTTTGTGCGCCATCGCGCGCTTCCGCTCCTCGAGGAACACGTGGATCGCGGCCGTGATCATGGCCACGTCCCCGTGCGCGAGCCTGCGCTCCTCCTCTTCCTTGAAGAAGACCTTGTCGATGAAGTTCGTATCGAAGTTCCCCTCGACGAAGTGCCGGTTGTTCATCACGCGGATGTGGAACGGTATTGTCGTCTTGACGCCCGTGACGACGTATTCGTTCAGCGCCCGTCGCATCCGCGCGATCGCCTCGGTCCGATTCTTCCCCCACGCTACCAGCTTGGATATGATCGGATCGTAGTAGATGGGGATCTCGAATCCCTCGAAGACTCCCGAGTCGTCCCGCACCCCGGGCCCCCCGGGTGTGCGCAGCGAGGTGATGAGCCCCGGGCAGGGGAAGAAGTTCTTGTCGGGGTCCTCGGCGTAGACGCGGCACTCGATGGCGTGGCCGTCCTGCCTGATGTCTTCCTGCCGTATGGAGAGCTTCCCGCCGGCCGCCACGCTGATCTGCTCCTTGACGATGTCGACGCCCGTCACCATCTCGGTGACGGGGTGCTCGACCTGCAGCCTGGTGTTCATTTCGAGGAAGTAGAAGTTGCGATTCGCGTCGACCAGGAACTCGCACGTGCCGGCGCCTTCGTACCGCACCGCGCGGGCCGCCTCGATGGCCACCTTGCCCATCGCCGCCCGCATCTCCGGGGTGACGATGACCGACGGCGACTCCTCTATCACCTTCTGGTGCCGCCGCTGTATCGAGCACTCCCGCTCGCACAGGTGGACGTAGTTCCCGTGCCGGTCGCCCAGGATCTGGATCTCCACGTGCCTGGGCTGCTCTATGTACCTCTCCATGTATACGGAATCGTCGCTGAAGGCCGATTTCGCCTCGGATTTGGCCATCCGCAGCGCGGACTTGAGCTCCCCCTCCTCACGGACCAGGCGCATCCCCTTGCCGCCGCCTCCCGCCGTCGCCTTCAGCATGACCGGGAACCCGATCTCCCGCGCCACACGGAAAACATCCTCTTCGGTCGCAAGCGGCTCGACCGTGCCCGGGACGACCGGCACGCCGGCAGACTGCACGGTTTTCCGCGCGATCGTCTTGGAACCCATGGTCCGCATTGCGTGGGCCGAGGGGCCGATCAGCTTGATCTTTTCCTTTTCGCACCTGTCGGCGAAGCGGGGATTCTCGGCGAGGAACCCGTACCCGGGGTGGATCGCCTCCGCGCCGCTCTTTTTCGCCACGTCGATGATCTTGTCGATGACGAGGTACGATTCGGAGGCCGGGGACGGCCCGATGAGGACCGCCTCGTCGGCGTACCTCACGTGCAGCGCGTGCCGGTCGACCTCCGAGTACACCGCGACGGTCGGGATCCCCATCTCGCGGCAGGCCCGCTCCACGCGGACGGCGATCTCCCCCCGGTTCGCGATCAGGATTTTCTTGAACACGTGAAGCCCTCCTATAAAGGGATGTTTCCGTGCTTGCGCGGCGGGTTGGAGTCGCGCTTGTTCGAGAGCATCTCCAGCGCGCTGATAACCTTGGGACGGGTCTCCTCCGGCATTATGACCTCGTCTATGTAGCCCAGCTCCGCCGCCTTGTACGGCGAGGCGAACCGCGCCCGGTAGTCCGCGACGAGCGTGGCCTTGGTCTGGTCAGGGTTGGAGGACTTAAGGAGCTCCTTGCGGAAGATGATGTTGACCGCGCCGTCCGGCCCCATCACGGCGATCTCGGCCGTCGGGTACGCGAAGTTGACGTCGGCTCGGATGTGCTTGGACGCCATGACGTCGTACGCGCCGCCGTATGCCTTGCGCGTTATGACGGTCACCTTCGGAACGGTCGCCTCGGCGAAGGCGTAGAGGAGCTTCGCGCCGTGCTTGATGATCCCGCCGTACTCCTGCGCCGTCCCCGGCAGGAAGCCCGGGACGTCGACGAAGGTGAGCAGCGGTATGTTGAAGGCGTCGCAGAACCTGACGAAGCGCGCCCCCTTTATGGAGGAGTTGATGTCGAGGCAGCCGGCCAGCACGGCGGGCTGGTTCGCGGTGATCCCGACGGGCCGCCCGTTCATCCTGGCGAAGCCGATGACGATGTTGCGCGCGTAATGCTCCTGTATCTCGAAAAAGTACCCGTCGTCGACGACCTTCCTGATGACGTCGCGGATGTCGTACGGCTTGGTCGGAATGTCGGGCACCATCTGGTTCAGGCTTTCCTCCTTGCGGTCCGGCGAGTCCTTCGGGGTGACGACCTGCGGGTCCTCCATGTTGTTCTGCGGCACGAAGGAAAGCAGCTCGCGTATGAGGTAGAGGCACTCCTTCTCGTCCTCGGCGGCGAAGTGCGCCACTCCGCTGCGCTCGTTGTGGGACATGGCGCCGCCCAGGTTCTCCTTTGTCACCTCTTCGTGCGTCACCGTCTTTATCACGTCCGGGCCGGTGACGAACATGTAGGAGGTGTTCTTGACCATGAGGATGAAGTCGGTGATCGCCGGCGAGTAGACGGCGCCGCCCGCGCACGGACCCATGATCGCCGATATCTGGGGGATGACGCCGGAGTAGATCGTGTTGCGGAGGAAGATTTCGGCGTAGCCGGCCAGGCTCTGGACTCCCTCCTGGATGCGGGCCCCTCCCGAGTCGTTCAGGCCGACCAGCGGGGCTCCGTTGCGCGCCGCGTGGTCCATGATCTTGCAGATCTTCTCGGCGTACGCCTCGGAGAGCGAGCCGCCGAAGCAGGTGAAGTCCTGCGCGAAAACGTAGACGAGGCGCCCGTTTACCTTGCCGTAGCCGGTGACGATGCCGTCACCCAGGAACTTCTCCATCTCGAAGTCCGTGCAGCGATGCTGCACGAACCGGTCCAGCTCGACGAAGGAATTCGGGTCAAGCAGCAGCTCGACGCGCTCCCGCGCAGTGAGCTTGCCCTGCGCGTGCTGCGTCTCGATCCGCTTCCTGCCGCCCCCCTCCATGGCAAGGGCGTTTTTCTTCCTGAGATCGTCGAATTTTTCCTGGAGTGACATGCCACCCTCCTGGCATAAATGCGAGACAGTGTTGGAGTTTCATAACATCCCGCGTGTAGGGTGTCAACGGCCGCCCAGCGCGCCCGCCACAAGCTCCGCGATGTGGACGACCCGCATGGAAGGACGGGTGCGCGCGGCCATGTCGCGCAGCTGGAGAATGCACCCGGAGCAGGCGGTGGAGACGACCCGGGCCCCGCCCCTCGCGGCAATCGAGATCCTGTTCTCCCCGATGCGCGACGAAGTGGGGTAGTCGCGGACGTTGAACGTCCCCCCGTACCCGCAGCAGACGTCGGCGCCGGGGATCTCGGCGAACGCATCGCCAACCGCTCCCCGGAGCACCTCCCGCGCCTCGGAGCCTTTCCCCAGAGTGCCGGAGAGATGGCATGGATCGTGGTAGCAGATCTCTCCCGCTTTCCCTTCGGCCGGCGGATCGGGAAGGCGGGAGACGACGCCGGTTTCCAGGATGAAGCTCGCGTAATCCCCGCAGAGGTTCGACACACGGACCGCATCCTCCCGAAGCGGATGTTTCTCCGGGATGAGCGCCAGCATGTTGCGCTTGAACATCAGCAGGCACGATCCGCACGGAAAGACGATCCGTTCCGGCTCGGCGGCCAGCAGGCGGCGGACGTTCTCCTCCGCGCATCGGCGCGCGGATTCCCAATCGCCCGACACCATCGCGGGCAGGCCGCAGCAGGCGGCATCCCGAAAAACGGCTATCGCCCTCCCGGACGCCTTCATGGAGTCGTATGACGCCCTTCCCACGGCAGGGAACACGTGGTCGAAGACGCACCCGACGAACAGCATGACGTCCCCGGCGGACGCCTCGCCGGGCGCGAGCGACGCGACGAATCCCTTTTCGGGAAGCTTGGGAACCGTGCGCCCGGAGAACCCGAACGCGTCAGGGAACCGGTAGTGCAGGCCGCTTCCGGTGGGGATCTTCTTCAACAGGAGATTCTGGGCGGCCGCCGCCAGGCCGCGCGCGGCGTCCCTTTTCCCCGAAGACGGCATCACCCCGCCGAAGAGAACCCTTTTCCAGGCGGGAATGCCGGCCTTGCGGGCGGCGTCGGCCCTCCCCTTCATGATGATTTCCTCTACGAGGACATGGTTGGGGCATGCGCGCTCGCAGCGGCCGCACAGCAGGCAATCTGTCAGCGCCTCCTGCATCGCCTCCGCGTTCTCGTCCCGGCCCGAAAGCGCGGCTTCGACCAGCGCGATCTTCCCGCGAGCCACCGAGATTTCCGCCTTGCGCTCGGGGTAGAGCGTGCAGACGGTCCGGCAAGTGCCGCATTTGGCGCAGGCGCCCGTCAGGGCCCGCAGGCCGTCGTCGCTCACGGCCGTACCGCGGGCTCGGAAAGGAAAATCTTTCCCGGGTTGAGTATCCCGTTGGGATCGAAGCAGTCCTTAAGCCTCCTCATCACCGAAACGCCCAGGGGGCCCACCTCCATCTCGAGGAAGGGGGCCTTGGCGATCCCTACGCCGTGCTCGCCGGAGATCGTCCCGCCCAGCTCGACCGTCTTCCGGAAAACCTCCTCCACCGCGCCCTCGGCCCGGCGCCTCTCGTCCTCGTCCGCTCCGGAGATCATTATGTTGACGTGGATGTTGCCGTCCCCGGCGTGCCCGAAGTTGACGATCTTCAAGTCCCTGCGCGAGGCAAGGCCCGACAGGAATGAGAACATCTCCGCCAGGCGGCTGCGGGGAACCACGATGTCCTCGTTGATCTTCACCGGGTTCACCTTCCTGATCGACGGCGAAATGGACCTGCGCAGCTCCCACAGCCGCTCCCGCCCCGCCGAGTCGGCGGCGCGGCTCACCTCGATCGCGCCGAACCGGCGGCATGCCTCCTCGACCTGGCCCGCTTCCCGCGCCACCGAGGCGGCCGGCCCATCGACCTCGATAAGGAGGGCGCACCCCGCCCCCGCGGGGATCGGCAGAGAGGCGATCTCCCTCACGCAGTCGACGGCGGTGCGGTCCATCAGCTCCATCGCGCAGGGGGTGATCCGCTCTTCCACCATCCCGGCCACCGCCCGCGCCCCCTGCTCGCTGGTCCCGAAGAACGCCAGGATCGTCGCCGCGGATTCCGGCAGGGGGATCAGCCTGAGCGTCGCCTTCGTTATGATCCCCAGCGTCCCCTCGGAACCGACCAGCATCCTGGTCAGGTCGTACCCCACGACCCCCTTGACGGTGTAGACGCCCGTCCGCACCAGCTCTCCGGTGCCCAGGACCGCCTCCAGCCCCAGGACGTAGTCCCTGGTGACTCCGTACTTCACGGCGCACATGCCGCCGGCGCACTCGGCCAGGTTCCCGCCGACGGTGCAGAATTTCAGCGACGCGGGATCGGGAGGGTAAAACAGGCCGCGCTTTTTCACTTCCTCCTTAAGCGTCCCCGTCACCACTCCCGGCTCGACCACGGCGACCAGGTTTTCCGTGTCGATCGAAAGTATGCGGTCCATGCGCTCGGTGGACAGGACGACCCCGCCGTGGACCGGCAGGGAGCCGCCGGAAAATCCGGACCCCGCGCCCCGGGGAACGACGGGAAATCCGTGATCGTTGGCTAGGAGAACCGTCCGGCGAACCTCGTCGGCGGTCAGCGGATAGGCGACGGCATCGGGCAGGAATTCCTTCCCCGTGGCGTCGAACGAATAGCAGATGCGGTCCTCGAGGGACGTTTTCAACCGCTCGCCGAAGATCGCCCTGAGCGCGGAAATCGCCTTCTCATTCATCCGGATAGTGTACCACGCCGCCGCACGCAGCCATGTTCACACGCAGCCTGCACGGAAGGCGTCACGCCGTACCCCCATCGGCTGCGCCGCCGCGGGTGCAAGTTCCATGACTTCGCGGGATGACGCAGCGGGGGCGTTACGCTAGGGACTGGAGGAAGGAGGCGACCACGTTGTTGAACTCGGTCGGCTTCTCGAGCATCGCGATGTGCCCGGCGCCGGGGATGATCTTGAGCACGGCGCCGCGGATGCCGGTCGCCAGGAACTCGGAGTACTTGAGGGGAGTCAGACGGTCGTCGTCTCCCACGATGACCAGCGCAGGGACGCGGACCTCGCCCAGCCGGCCGCGCACGTCGAAGGCGTCGCACGCGCGGAAATCCGCCGCGAAGGTCGACGCCCTGGTCGACACGACGTCTCTCGTGACGTCCTCCCGAAGCGTCGCATCGCCATCCCTCGCCATCATCCATTCCACCAGTTCCGGGGCGAACTCGCGGAACCGGGCGGCGATGCCGCCGAATATCACGGGGCTGATTTTCAATTTCGCCCCGGTTCCCGCCAGGATGATCGCCTCCATGCCCGGCACCCGGTCCAGCGCGGCCTGCAGGGCTATCGCCCCTCCCATGGAATGCCCGGCCAGGACGAATTTCGACAGCCCTGCCTCGCCCGCGAAATCCGCAAGCCAGGCGGCGTACTCGCCCACGGTTTCCTTGGGGGCGCCGACGGATTCGCCGTGTCCGGGCAGGTCCGGAATCACCAGCCGCGCCGTTCCCTTGAGCCCCGCCCACTGGTCGCGCCACGTGTGGTGGGAGCCCCCGGCTCCGTGGAGAAACACCACGGTGCGGCGCATCGACTTTAGGGTGTCCTGGAAATGGACGGCGTTTCCCTGAACGAAAGCCTCCGGCACGGTGTCGCTCCTCCCGGCCAAGTATATCCAATCTCCAGCGGGACTCGCGAATATTTGTCTTGAGCCGTCCGGCGCCTGTCTGGTACAAATATCCGCTGAGCCCTTCCCACGGAGCCCCCCATGAAAGTTATCGGCCGCGAAATCCTGTGGAACCTCCCCCCCCCGACGGCGACCATCATGTACGCCTTGTTCGGAGCGGTCGTAGTTGTTTTCGCGTGGGGAACGTATAAGCGGGTCTGCGCCTGGCGGCGGGGGAGCGCGGAGAAGGAAAACCGCCTGGACGACCTCTGGGGACGCACGGTCGACGCCCTCAGGATAGGACTCGGCCAGCGGAAGGTCGTCGAGCGTAAAATAGGCGGGTTGATGCACCTCGCCATCTACTCGGGGTTCATCGTCCTGTTCATCGCCACCTGCCTCGTGGCGCTCGAATTCGACCTTGGCGTCCAAATCCTGGACGGCGATTTCTACATTGTGTTCAAGCTGTTCGTCGATACCTTCGGACTTCTGCTCATCGTCGGCATACTCGTCGCCATAGCCCGCCGATACCTCTTCCGGCCCGACGGGCTTACCCGTGAAGGCGACGACCTTCTTCAGCTCCTCCTGCTCCTGGCCATCGGGGTCACCGGCTTCCTTATCGAAGCCGTGCGGCTGGCCGCGACAAATCCCGCCGCCGCCCGCGCATCCTACGTCGCCAACGCCATCGCGCCATATTTCGCCCAGGCCCGGGTCGGGGAGCTCCTGTCGGCGCACCGGGCGCTGTGGTGGACGCACCTGCTGCTCGCGTTCGGCTTCCTCGCCGCCATCCCGATGAACAAGATGCTCCACCTGGCGGCGGGCCCTGTGAACATTTTCCTGCGGACCTCCCGTCCGAAGGGGGCGCTCCAGCCGATCCCGGGAATCGAGGACGAGGAGAAGATCGGCGTCGCGGACGTGGAGGACTTCTCCTGGAAGCAGCTCCTGTCGTCCGACGCATGCACGAAATGCGGCAGGTGCCAGGATGAATGCCCTGCGTACGCCGCGGAGATGCCGTTGTCTCCAAGGGACGTGGTCCTCAAGACCCGCGATCAGATGAGCAGGGAAATCTTCTGGAGCCTCGTCCCGTCCGCCGCCGAAATCGACAAGAAAACGGGCCTGCCGGTCGTCCGGGATTTCGCGTTCGGCGTCCTTTCTCCAGACGAGATCTGGTCGTGCACCACCTGCCGGGCCTGCATGCAGTCGTGCCCGGTGCTTATCGAGCACATAGACATGATCGTGGACGTCCGGCGCGGCTACGTCGCGCGCTCCAGGATTCCCGACGGGGCCCGCACCGCGCTGAAAAAGATGGGCGACACCGGCAATCCGTGGGGGCTCCCCCAGGACGACCGGGTCCAATGGACCGCGGGGCTCGACGTCCCGTTGGCGGCGGACAAGAAGAAATTCGAGTACCTGTACTGGCCGGGATGCGCCGGGGCGTACGATCCCCGCAACCAGAAGGTCACAAGGACGGTCGCTTCGCTGCTCTCCCGCGCCGGCGTCGACTTCGCGATCCTGGGACTCGAGGAGACCTGCTGCGGCGCCTTCGCGCGACCGATGGGCGAGGAGGGGCTGTTCCAGCTAGGCATGGTGGAGACCGTCAAGGAAATCTTCTCCTCGTACGACGTCAAGAAGGTGATCACGCAGTGCCCTCACTGCTTCAACTCGTTCAGGAACGAATACCCGCAGTTCGGGGTGAACGTAGAGGTTATCCATCATTCCGTGCTGCTTCGCGACCTCGTGGCGCAGGGCAAGCTCGCCCCGTCGAAACAGGTCAACCTTCTGGTGGCATTCCACGACTCCTGCTACCTGGGCAGGCACAACGACTTCTACGACGCCCCCCGGGAGGCATTGGCGGCGGTTCCAGGCATCACCATCAACGAGATGGAAAAGAACCGCGAGCGCGGATTCTGCTGCGGCGCCGGGGGCGGCGGGATGTGGCTAGAGCTTCCCGGGAAACGCATCAACCACCTTCGCTTCGACCAGGCGATGCGCACCGGCGCCAACGCCATAGGATCGGCCTGCCCATACTGCCTCATCATGTTCGACGATGCGGTCAAGTTCAACAACATGGACGAGTCGGTTCAGACGAAGGACATTTCGGAAATCATCGCCGAATCGCTTTAACCGGAAATACTGCATAAACAACTTTAATTTTATAAATACCATAATACTTTTTTTGTTAACATTTTAACTTGCATTAAGACAACTATTGTTGTATTGATTTTTAAGGAACGCAACCCTCTACGGGGCAAGGGTCCACCCATGGATGAAGTGCCGGAATATATTCTATCGAAAATACTGAAGAAACGAATCGAGTCTCTCGGATACTCGTCCCTGAAGAAATTCCATTCCGACCGCAGGGAGCTGGGATGCAGCTACGAGCTGCTCCGCCAGGTAGTCTACGGCGGTAGGGTCCCCAGGAGCGAAACGTTGCTTCGGATCCTACATGCTATGCGATTTACCCCATCCCAGACCAGGAAGGTAATGGAATCCCACTACCGCGGTTATGTCCTCCAGGACGACATTCCCTCGCCGCCCTCCCCGGAAGCCGTCGAGGGGAAAGAACCCGATCCAGGCCAGGTCGGCGGAAACGGGCGGGTCGGCCGTACGGAAGACGCCTCCGGCCCGGACGGCGAGCGGATGGCCGCGCTTTCGCTCCATGATCCCGCCGAGATCGAATCCTGCCTGACCCGATCTATACAGAAGATACCCCTGCACGGGAACGAGGATTTCTGGGAAATACTGCGCCGGATGGCGGAAATCGCGGAGCGCAAGGTCCAGGACATCGCGCGAAGGAAGGAGGACCAGCCCCTGCTCTTCGAAAAGGAGCCCGAGGCGATCTACCACTTCCTGGTCCGAAGGGCGAAGATACCTCCCTACCTCTCAAAAGGGGAAAACGTTCACCTGGAGTTCTCCCGGGGGATCGACTACGGGGACCGATTCCGCGGTGCGCTTCTCGGCGGCGCGATCGGCGAGGTGCTGGGCAGACCCGCCCAGGGGCTTTCCCCGCGGGACGTCCGCGAGCTCTACGGGAAGATCGAGGGATACGCTCCGTTGCGCTCGCACGGAAGAGAGCCTGCCGACTTCAACCCGTCCCCGCCCGCTTCCCTCCTGCTGGCGCGTTCGCTGGTCCAGCATGGAAGCGTGGACCCGGAGGAGATCGCGGCACTTTTCGCCGCCGCCCCGGGCCGGTCGCGCGGAGGCGCGGAGTCCGAGTTCGCGGCGAACCTGGCGGACCGCGGCTATCCCTGGTTCGAGTCCGGCGTGAACGCGCCCGACAGCGCCCCGGCCTCATGGATCGCTCCCCTGCCTCTTTTGCGCGCGGCGGACTTCCGCAGGATGAAGCTGGAGGCGGGGATCGTGGCCTCCATAACGCACCCGAACGCCGCGGCGATAGCGGGAGCGATCGCCCAGGCGACGGCCGTCGCGCGGCTGCTGCACTCGCCCTCCGGCTCCCTCGACGGGCTGGGGTTCGTCCGCGGCATCTCCACGGCGATCACCGGAATCGAGCCGGACCGGGCCGCGCGAAGCCGGCAGGGAAGGCAATCACCGGCCCTGTTGCGCAAACTGGGAACGGAGCTGGCCGCATTGCTGCTGCGGCGCGCCGAGATAGAGGAGATGCAGGAATCGCTGGGGAACGGAACCGCGGTCCAGGAAGGATTGCCCTTTGCGTGGGCCTGTTTCCTTCGGTCGCCGGAGAGTTTTCCGGAAGTCGTCCTGCCGGCGGCCAATCTCGGCAACGACGCCGAGGGGACCGCATCCATGGCGGGGAGCCTTTGCGGCGCCTACATGGGCGCTTCCGCGATACCGGAGCGATTCCTTTCCGGCCTGCCCTGGAGGAAGGAACTGGAGCGGGCAGCGGACGATCTGCTGTCGCTCGCCCGCCGCGATCCGGAAAAGGGCGGCGCCGTCCCCCCGGCGGCGCCTACCTCATCATGATTTCCTTGGCGATCACCAGGCGCTGGATCTGGCTGGTCCCTTCGTAAATCTGCAGGAGCTTCGCGTCGCGCATCAGCTTCTCCACCGGGTAATCCTTCATGTAGCCGTAGCCCCCGAAAATCTGGACCGCGTCGGTGGTCACGCGCATCGCCAGGTCCGCGGCGAACGCCTTCGCGAAGGACGACTCCTTCGTGTTGCGCCTGCCCTGGTCGATCAGCCAGGCGCTCTTGAGCGTGAGAAGCCGCGCCGCCTCGATGTCCATCGCCATGTCGGCCAGCAGGAAATGGATCGCCTGGTTCATCGCGATCGGCATCCCGAACTGCACGCGCTCCTTCGAGTACTGCATGGCGTGCTCGAAAGCCGCCCGCGCCACGCCGACCGACATCGCCGCGACCGTCGGCCTGGCGTAGTCCAGCGTCTTCATCGCGATCTTGAACCCGTCCCCCTCCTTGCCGAGTAGATTCGCCGCCGGGACGCGCACGTCCTCGAACAGGACGTCCGAGGTATCGGAGGCGCGCTGCCCCATCTTTTCCTCCTTCTTGCCCGGGGAAACCCCGGCGAGGGAGCGCGGGACCAGGAACGCCGACAGCCCCTTGTGGCCCTTGGAGCGGTCGGTCGACGCGAACACCGTGTATTGGGATGCGTAGGTCCCGTTCGTGATGAAGCATTTCCTGCCGTTCAGGACATAGCCGTCCGCGTCCTTTTTCGCGGTGGTGGCTATGCCGCCGGCGTCCGAGCCCGCCCCCGGCTCCGTGAGGCAGAATGAGGCGTACATGAGTTCCCGCGCGAAGGGGGCGACGAATTCCTTTTTCTGGTCCTCGGTCCCGGCGATGAGTATCGGAGTCAGGGCGAGCCCGTTCGAGGTCATCGATGTGGCGATGCCGGAGCAACCCCATCCCAGCTCCTCCTCGATGATGCAGGACTCCAGGGAGCCCAGCCCCAGCCCGCCGTGCGCTTCCGGGATGAACCCCGTCATGAGCCCCAGGTCGAACGCCTTCTGGAAGATCTCCTTCGGGAACGCCCCCGTGCGGTCCGCCTCCCCGGCCTTCGGGCGGATTTCGTTCGCCGCGAACTTTCGGGCCATGTCCTGGAGCGCCGTCTGCTCTTCAGTGAAATCGAATCCGATCATTCTTCCCCTCCCTTCGCGGGCGCCGGCACCGAAAGCCCGTCGGCGAATATCCTGTATATCTCGTCCGCAGCGGCGGCCGGATCGTATTTGCGCTTGCGGGAAAGCACGTAGGCCAGCGATATCTCGTCAAGCGCCCCGAAGATGGCACGTCGCGCCAGCGTGACGTTCAGCTCGCGGCGGAAGACGCCTTCCCGCTTCCCGTCCTCGAGGATGGCGCTTATGACGTCCAGGTACTCCAGGAACTTCACCGGGACATATTCCTTCATGAACTAGTTGCTCTGCCGGAGCTCCACCTGGATCACTTCGATGAGGCCCGCCTCGCGCGTGAGAAGATCCATGTGGTTCCGGATGAAGATCCTCAGCCGCGAGAGCGCCCCGTTACCATCCGCGACGCGAGTGCGGATGTCGGCCACGACCTCCCCCATCTTCTCCTCGAAGAGCGAGATCAGGAGATCGTCCTTGTTCTTGAAATAAAGGTAGATGGTCCCGTCCGCGACTCCCGCGAGCCTTGCGATCTCGGATATCTTCGAGTTGAAGTAGCCTTTCTGGGAAAAGATCTTTATCGCCGCCCGCAGTATCCGCTCGCGCTTGGCGACCCCTCCGCCCCGCGGCCCTCGCCTGGCCATCGCCCCTCCTTATGAATGAACAATCATTCAACAAGTGATTAACACGCGTGCCTTGACCTGTCAAGTGCGCACGCCCGAAGCGGACGGAAAGGCGAATGAAAGGGGGTGGATTACTCCCGGAATCCCAGGCGCGTGGACAGCGCCTTTGCGCAACGGGCCACTTCCGGTCCGATCTTCTGCCCGATCTTTTCGTCGGGGAGCCGGTGGGCCGGGCCGGTGACGCTCAACGCCGCGATCACCTTCCGCGTGTAGTCGCGGACAGGCGAAGCGACGCAGCGCAAGCCTTCCTCGAACTCCTCCAGATCGGTGGCGTATCCGAGCTCGATTACGGTCGCGAGGTGCTTTAGAAGCTCCTCCGGGCTGGTGATCGTGTTCTTCGTGTACCGGTAAAGTTCCGAGTGGAACCTCTTTTTAATCTCCTCTTCCGAGTCGAAAGCGACCAGCGCCTTCCCTGCCGCGGTCGCGTGGAGCGGCATGTGGAGCCCGACGCGGGAAATGACCCGCACCGTCGAGGTCGTTTCCACCGCGTCCAGGTAGACCACATCGACGCCCCGCAGAATGGAGACGTAGCTGGTTTCGCCGGAGCTCTCGGCGAGCTCGCGCAGTATCGGCTGGGCCTGCTTCAGGAGACCCCTCTGGTGAATGAAAGTCTGCCCCAGTTCCAGGCACTTGATCCCAAGACGGTAGTTGTCGTTGGTCCTGTTCTGTTCTATGTAATTCCTTGACTGCAGCGTGGCCAGGATGCGGAATACGTTGTTTTTATGCAGTTTAAGTTTCTTGCTGAGCTCCGTGACGCCGAGTTCGTCCATCTCGCCGCGGAACTCCTCCAGCACATCGAGAGCATGTGCGACCGACTGTATGATGTAGTTGGACTTGTCCCGCCTGACCATCTGATGTCCTCCATGCCGGCTGTTGGAAAAGGGATTACAAAACAATGTTACATATATTCTATACGGGAATGGGTGTCAACAGAAAAATATAACGGCTTTATCGGATTTGAGCTTCCGGCTTACAGACCTGGAACTAGAATCGAAATACCGAGGGTAAACCGTGTCTTTTTAAGCCTTTATCGATTGTAAAACAACTGGAAATAAAATGCGTTTCATTTGAATTTCGGCTTTTCCGGACCAGTCATGCCCCGCATCCTTGCGATCTCGCTCTTCAGGGATTCCCTGTACGGATAGTTCGGAACGTTTTCCAGCAGCGCCTCCCAGGCGCGTATCCCCCCCTCCACGTCTTTTTTGTCGTGGATGAGGATTATGCCGAGGTTGTAGCGCGACTGCGCATGCCTGGGATCCATCGAAATGGCCTTTTTCAGCTCTTCCACGGCCCTGTCCGGGTCCCCGGTCCTGCGGTAGCAGACGGCGAGATCCGTCCTTACGTTGACGTTCCGGGGGTCGAGGGCAAGAGCCTTCCGGTAATGTTCTATCGCGAGCAGATCCTGCCGCGTGTCGAAATAAAGGTTCCCGATGTTTATCAGCGCCTGCAGGTTGTTCGGGTCTTTCTTCAGTATTTCCTTGTAGTTCCCTATTTGCGAAAGGGCGTTCAGGTTTATAGCCTCCCCCTCGCCCGCGGGCGGCGGCGCCTCCTTTTTGCGGCAACCCGCAGGGAAAAGCATGACCAGCGCCAATGCCACCGCCAGCGCCGCTTTGCGCATCATGCAATCCTCCTTCCATCGCACGTCATACGGGCAAAACCTCCAGCGGATCCCGGCACGCGTCCAGGAGTTCCCGGACTGTCCTTCCCTCCGGCGGAACAGGCGCGCCTGCAGCGATCTCGGACGCCGGCAACAGGCAGAACCTGCGGAACGGGAGCCCCGGGTGCGGGATGACCAGGTGCGGCTCGCTCACCGTTTTATCGCCCATGAGCAGAATGTCTACGTCCAGTTCCCGCGGCCCCCATCTTGCCGCAAACCTTCTCCCGGACGCCGCCTCCACTTCCTTGACGAATTCCAGGAGATCATCGGGCGGAAGGCCGCATTTCCCCCGGACCGCCATGTTCAGGAACCAGGGCTGGCCCGCCCTTCCCCACGGTTCGCTCGCGTAGACGCGGGATACAAGCTCCACATCCACGTTCCGGGAAAGAAGTATAAGGCCATCCCGCAGCCGCCTCACCCGCCGCCCCACGTTGCTTCCGAGCAGCAGGACGACGTCCCCGGGCAATGGTCCTCCTAGAACCCGACCTTTTTCATCCTTTCGAGCGCTTCCCGTATCCGCGACTTCTCCTTGGTCAGGGCGATCCGGATGTACCCCTCGCCGCTCCGGCCGAAACCGTTCCCGGGAGTCGTGACGATCCCGGTATTCGCCAGCAGGTGCTCGCAGAACGTGCCCGACGTGTATCCCTTCGGCACGGGTATCCATACGTAGAAGGTGGCCGGAGGCGTGACGGGATCGAGGCCGAGCGCGCGCAGCCCCGGCAGCAGCACGTCCCTTCGCTCCTGATACGTCCGCCTGATTCCGTCGGTAGCCGCCTGCCCCGCCCCAAGCGCCTCGATCGCCGCCCCCTGGATGGCCTGGAAGACGCCGCTGTCCACGTTGGTCTTGACTTTGCCCAGCCCTCCCACCAGCTCCGGATTGCCCACCGCGAAGCCTATTCGCCATCCGGTCATGTTGTAGGTCTTGGAGAGGGAGTGGAACTCGATGCAACGTTTCTTCGCGCCGGGAAGCTCCAGGATGCTCATCGGCTTGACGCCGTCGAAATATATCTCGGTATACGCCACGTCGTGGGCCACGATGAGGTCGTGCTCTTCCGCGAAGGCCAGCACCTTCCCGTAGAACTTGCGGTCGGCGACCGCCGAGGTCGGATTGTTGGGGTAATTTATGAACAGTATTTTGGCCCTGGACAGGACGCCGGCGGGGATCCGGTCCAGCTCGGGCAGAAATCCGTTTTCCCGCTTCAGCGGCATGAAGTGGGATTTGCCCCCCGCGAACATCGTGGCGATGTGGTAGACGGGATACCCCGGGTCCGGGACCAGGACCACGTCGCCGGGGTTTACGTAAGCCAGCGGAAAGTGGGCGATCCCTTCCTTCGACCCTATCAGCGCCACGACCTCCGTCGCCGGATCGAGCGAAACCCCGAACCTTTCCCCGTACCACCCGGCGGCGGCGGCCCTGAACTGCGGAAGGCCCTCGTAGGAGGGATACTGGTGGTTCGCCGGTATCGCCGATTCACGCTTCATCCTGTCCACGATGAACTTGGGCGTGGGGCGGTCCGGATCCCCGACGCCGAGGTCGATGATGTCGACGCCACGCGCCTTCACCTCCTGCTTCTTGCGGTCAAGCTCCGCGAACAGGTACGGCGGCAGCGCCTGGATACGGCGGGATAGCGTGAAGCGGCTCATGTCTCAAGGTTCTCCGTTTCGCATGGACTATTGGGCCACGACCCGGTTGGTCAAGGGGCCTATGCCCTCGATATCGACCGTCATGACGTCCCCCGCTTTCACCGCCCCCACCCCGGGGGGGGTCCCGGTTGCTATCACGTCCCCGGGGAAAAGGGTCATGACGCCGGAAATGAACTCCACAAGCCGGAAGACGGACGCGCCCATCTCTCGGGTGTTCCCGTCCTGCCGGACCACCCCGTTCACGAGGCACCGGACCCGGAGCGAGGAAGGATCGAGCTCGGTCTCGATCCAGGGGCCGATCGGCGCAAAGGTGTCGAACCCCTTCGCCCGCGCGTAAAGGCCGTCTTTCGCCTGAAGGTCGCGCGCCGTCACGTCGTTCATGCAGGTGTATCCCAGTATAACGGAAGGCGCGTCCTTCGCCGCCACGGCCTTGGCGACGCGCCCGATCACGACCGCCAGTTCGGCCTCGTAATCGAGGCGCTGCGTTGCATGCGGATAGACCACGTCCCCCCCCGGATGATTCAGTGCCGAAGGGGCTTTGAGGAATATGAGCGGCTCCTCGGGGATCTTCTTCCCCATCTCGCGCGCGTGGTCCTTGTAGTTGAGCCCTACCGCGACGATCTTGGAGGGGGAAACCGGGGCCAGCAAACGGACCTCGCCCAGCAGGTGGACCTTCCCGGTGAAGCGGACCTCGTCGAACGGTTGCCCCGCGGTCTCGCGGATCTCGCCGCTCTCCAAATCAAGCACGCCGCACGATGCCTTGCCGGCCTTCTCGAACCGCAGGAGCTTCATCGAAGGCTATATTCCAAGCACGGCGCGCATGTCGTAGAGGCCGGGAGGCTTTCCCGCCACCCACGCGGCCGCGCGGGCCGCCCCTCGCGCGAACGTCTCCCGGCTGTGGGCGCGGTGGGTGATCTCGAAACGCTCGCCGATCCCCCCGAAGACCAGGGTGTGCTCTCCCACCACGTCGCCAGCCCGCACGGCGAAGACGCCGATCTCCTTGCGTGGCCGCTCCCCCACTATTCCGCGGCGGCCGTAGATGCCCGCGTCCTTCATATCCCTTCCGAGCGCCGCCGCCACGGAATCCGCGAGCTTTACGGCAGTCCCCGAAGGGGAATCCTTCTTGAACCGGTGGTGCACCTCGATTATCTCCACGTCGTACTCGTCGCCCAGGACCCCGGCCGCGTCGGCCGCCAGCTTGAACATGAGGTTGACGCCGACGCTCATGTTCGGCGACAGGACGCACGGAATGCCCTTCGCCGCTTCCCGGACTTCCGATACCTGTTCCGGCGCGAATCCGGTGCTTCCGATAACGATCGCCTTCCCGGCGGCGGACGCGTGGCGCGCATGGGACACCGAGGACGCGGCATGCGTGAAGTCGATCGCCACATCGGCCGTTGCGATCGCCTTCGGGAAATCGTCCGTGACCGGCACTCCGGACTTCCCCGCGCCCGCCGCCTCGAGGGCGTCCTGCCCGATGAGCGAATGACCCGGCACCTCTACCGCGCCTGAAAGGACCAGCCCGAAAGGGCGCTCCCTCAGCACGGAGAGGACCGCCCTCCCCATCCTGCCCATGGCGCCGCAAACCACCACTCTCGCCATTTCTCCGCCTACGCCAGCCGAAGGTCCGCCAAAACGGCGGCAAGCTTCTTCCTGTTTCCCTCGGACATAGGGCACAACGGCAGCCGGAATTCTTCCCGTATCATCTTCATCATCGCCAGCGCCGTCTTCGCCGGGATCGGGTTGGTTTCCACGAAAAGGACATGGAACAGCGGCCACAGGCGAAAATGAATCTCGCGCGCCTTCGAGAACTCCCCCAGGGAGAAGGCGTCGTACAGGTCGGCCATCAATTTCGGCGCGACGTTCGACGCGACGGATATCACGCCTTTCGCCCCGAGCGCCATCATGGGGAAGAAAAGGCCGTCGTCGCCCGAAAGGACGCAGAATTTCTTCGGCGTCATTTGAAGGATGTCGCACACCTGGGAGAGGTTCCCGGATGCCTCCTTCACTCCCACGATGTTCTTTACCTCGGCGAGGCGGGCCACCGTCTCGGCGGCCATGTTGACGCCGGTGCGCCCCGGGACGTTGTACAGGATGACGGGAATGTCGACCGCCTCCGCCACGGCGCGGAAGTGGCGGTAGAGACCCTCCTGCGTCGGCTTGTTGTAATACGGGGTTATGACCAGCGCTGCGTCCGCCCCCGCCTTCTTCGCGTACCGCGTCAGCGCGACGGCTTCCTTCGTGTTGTTGGACCCGGTCCCCGCGATGAC
>DATBLU010000242.1:0-1605 GCA_036555205.1 Candidatus Deferrimicrobiaceae bacterium | reverse complement strand
CGAATTGCGCGCACAGGATGCAGTGGTCAGGGAAGGCGAGGCCGCCGTCTCCGCGGCGCGGACCGAGTTCGCCCCCACGTTCTTCGGGCAGGGGGGCTATTCGTACGAGACCAACGATTTCAACCCGAACAAGAGCGTCTTTTCCATTCTCCTCGGCGGGAAGGTGAACCTGTTCTCCGGGTTCGCCGACGACGCGTCGCTTCGCCAGGCGCTGAGGACCGTCGAACGGCGCAAGGACGTGCTGGGCAAGCTTCAAGACGAGATAGCCCTCGACGTGAAGGCCGCGCACCTGTTCGTCGCCGAAGCCGAGAAAAGGAAGGCGGTGGCCGAGGTGGCAGTCGCCCGCGCGGAGGAGAACCTGCGCATCCAGAACGACCGGTACATGGAGGGGCTGGCGATCTCGACCGAGGTGCTTGACGCCCAGACGCTGCTGACGCGCGCGAAGGTCGACAGGCAGAACGCAGCTTACGACCTGTTCGAGGCGCGCTACCGCCTGCTGGCGGCCCGCGGCGAGCTGCTGGAATTCCTCGCACCGCTGATCGTCGCCGGGCGGTAAAGAAATGTCCGTCCGTTTGCGGAGCCTGTATCTTTCTTACCTGGTTCTGATCGCCTTGTCGTTTTCCGCCTGCTCGGTCGTAAGCGACGGCAGCATTTCCATAAAGCTGTCCTTTCCCGGGGACAACGCCGCCTCGACGGCCGCGGCCGGTTCTCCGGCAGGGACAGCGCATCCTCTTTATTCGAAGCTTCCCGGCAATCGCATCCTGATCCGGGTGCTGGCGCCGCACATTGTCGCGCCCATCGAGGCCTGGTTCGACCGGTCCGCGGGAAGGGGAGAGATCACGGGGATTCCGCCGGGAACCAGGATCGCCGTGGAGGTGGACGAGTACGACAACACGGCGGCGACCCTCCTCGGCCGCGGCTGGGCGCAGGGGATCGCGCTCTCCGCCGGCGAGCACAAGGAAGTCCCGGTAGTCATGTACGACAAGGGTACGATCGTCCGCGTCTCCGGCGCCGCCCCCGCGTCCGGCGCAGGCACGTCCGGCGACTCCGGCGACGGCGGATTGGCGATCGACGCGCTGCTCGACAATCCGCTCGCGGTCAAGGTCGGCCCTGGCGACGAGATCTTCGTCTCCTCCTCCCAGTTCAACCGCATCCGCAAGATCGACCGTTACGGGTACATCTCGCACTACGCGGGAAATGGTTTGCCTGGAACACTCTCAGATGGTCAACCTGCGGCAACTGCCCCGATCGGCTCCGTTTACGATTTGGATTTTGGCCCATCCGGTGATCTCTTCCTGATTACCGGCGACCAGCAGATTGTTAAGGTCGGAGCTTCGACAGGATTGATAACGGTTAAATACAACGGCCAGAAAGGTATTTTTAATCCTTCTGCCAAGCCCGACCTAGCTGTGGCGAACGACAACGAGATCTATTACACCAACGGAATGGAAAACAAGGTCTACCTCGTCCAGGACAACATCCGTTCCGACTACGTCTGGGACAACGGTACGTCATCGACCGCCGAGGGAGCTTTCAAGAACACTTATCCGCTGCTCTATCCATCGAGCATCACTTACAAACCGAGTGGTCCTTATCTATACTTTG
>DATBLU010000235.1:0-19567 GCA_036555205.1 Candidatus Deferrimicrobiaceae bacterium | reverse complement strand
AGGGGGAGCGGAGCAAAGGAGCAGATGGCGAAGGAAGAAGCCATTGAAGTGGAAGGAACGGTGATCGAACCGCTTCCGAACGCCATGTTCCGGGTCGAGCTGGACAACAAGATGAAGGTGCTGGCGCACATCTCGGGCAAGATGCGCATGCACTTCATCAAGATCCTGCCGGGCGACAGGGTTACCGTGCAGCTGACGCCGTACGACCTGACGCGCGGTCGGATCGTATACAGATCCAAGTAGAAGGGGCAATGACATGAAGGTCAGACCGTCGGTGCGCAAGATGTGCACGAAGTGCAAGGTGGTCCGGAGGAAGGGCGTCGTACGCATCATCTGCGAGAATCCAAAACACAAGCAGCGCCAGGGCTGACAGGGTGAGGAGGGGCATTTGGCACGCATAGCCGGAGTCGACATACCGAAGAGCAAGAAGATAGTGGCCGCGCTGACGTACATCTACGGCATCGGCCCTACGACCTCGATGAAAATCCTGGAGGAGGCGCGGGTTTCCCCGGACACGAGGACGAACACCCTCACGGAGGACCAGGTAGCCCGGATCCGCGACGTCATCGACGCCAACTACAGGGTGGAGGGCGATCTCCGCAAGGAAGTGTCCATGAACATAAAGCGGCTCATGGACCTGGGCACGTACCGCGGACTGCGGCATCGCAAGGGCCTGCCGGCACGCGGGCAGCGGACGCACACGAACGCCCGTACGCGGAAGGGACCGCGCAAGGGAGCGGTCGCAAGGAAGAAGGAAGCCCCCAAGAAATAGGGACTTGGAATATTTCCCGCGTTCAAGCGGGAGTCCGGAGGAAAGATGGCTACGCCGAAGAGGAAGGGAAAGAGGAAGGTCCGCAAGAGCGTTCCGGTGGGAGTGGCCCACATAAAGGCGACCTTCAACAACACCATAATCACCATCACGGACCCCGACGGGAACACCCTTGCGTGGTGCAGTTCCGGCTCCAAGGGTTTCAAGGGATCGAGAAAAAGCACCCCCTTCGCGGCTACCGTGGCCGCCGAAGAGGTGGCGAAGAAGGCGATGGAGTACGGGGTCAACACCGTATCCGTCCACATAAAGGGCCCCGGGTCCGGCAGGGAAGCGGCATTGCGGACCCTGCAGGCCGCCGGCTTGAAGATAAACTATATCCGCGACGTCACGCCCATCCCTCACAACGGATGCCGCCCACCCAAGCGGCGCCGCGTGTGAGACGGGACGGACAAGGGAAAGAGGAGGACGGGATTTGGCCAGGTATCGCGAGGCGGTATGCCGGCTCTGCCGGAGAGAGGGAATCGAACTCTACCTGAAGGGGGACCGCTGCTTCACCGACAAGTGCGCAATAAAGAGGAGGGGGTATCCCCCCGGCCAGCACGGGCAGCGACGCCCCAAGCACAGCGATTACGGGGTGCAGCTGCGGGAGAAGCAGAAGGCGAAGCGGATCTACGGGCTCCTGGAGCGGCAGTTCCGCACCACGTTCGAGAAAGCGGACAGGATGAAGGGCAAGACCGGCGACAACCTGCTCATCCTCCTGGAGCGCCGGCTGGACAACGTAGTCTACAAGCTCGGTTTCGCCGTCACCCGCCGGGAGAGCCGCCAGATGGTCCGGCACGGCCATTTCATGGTCGGGGGGCGCAAGGTGAATATTCCGTCATTCCTGGTCCGCCCGGGCGACGCGATCGAGCTCAGGGAAAAGAGCCGGAAGCTGGCCTCGATCAACGAGGCCCTGGATGCCGTCGTGCGCAAGGGGATACCCCCCTGGCTTGAGCTGGAGAGGGACACCTTCCGCGGCTCCGTAAAGACGCTTCCGACCAGGGCCGAGATCAGGGAGCCTATCCAGGAACAGTTGATCGTCGAACTTTATTCGAAGTAAAACCTTCCGGACGGAAGAAGGGGGCAGCATGTTCCAGCGTAACTGGAAGCAATTGATAAAGCCGCGCCGCATCGAGATACAGACGGATTCGGCGACCGCGGATTACGGCAAATTCGTGGCGGAGCCGCTGGAAAGGGGATACGGAACCACCCTCGGCAACTCTCTCCGCAGGATCCTGCTCTCCTCGCTCCAAGGGGCGGCGATCACATCGGTGCGGATCGAGGGGGTCCAGCACGAATTCTCCACGATCGTGGGAGTGGTCGAAGACGTCACGGACATCGTTCTCAACCTGAAGGAGATCAGGCTCCGGATGCACTCGCCCGAGCCCCGCACGATCGTATTGGAGGCCAAGGGTCCCAAAAGGGTAAAGGCATCCGACATCCAGCAGGATCCCATGGTGGAAATCCTGAACAAGGACCGCCATATAGCCGAGCTGTCCGAGAACGCCACCCTCAGGATGGAGATGACCGTACGGATGGGGAAGGGATACGTTCCGGCCGAGCGGAACCTGGAGGAGAACGCGCCGATCGGCACGATCCCCATCGACGCGATCTTTTCTCCGATCAAGAAGGTGAATTTCAACGTGACGAACGCCCGCGTCGGCCAGCAGACCGACTATGACCGCCTCGTGCTCGAGGTATGGACGGACGGTTCGATCCTTCCGGCGGACGCGGTCGCATATGCGGCCAAGATCCTGAAGGACCAGGCGACCGTATTCATAAACTTCGACGAAGAGGCGGAAATGCCGGACGAGCCGGCGCACCTGGAGGCCGGCGCCATAAACGAGAACCTCTACAAGCCCGTCGAAGAGCTGGAGCTCTCCGTTCGCGCGTACAACTGCCTGAAGAACGCGGACATCAAGTACATCGGCGAACTGGTTCAGCGCAGCGAGCAGGAGATGCTCAAAACCAAGAACTTCGGGAAGAAGAGCCTGAACGAAATCAAGGAAGTGCTTTACGGGATGGGGCTGTCGCTCGGCATGAAGGTCGAAAGCTTCGCGCCGGAGAAGTTCAGCCCGCCCAGGGAAGAAGACTAAACGAAATCACGACACGGGGAGCACCATGCGTCACGCGATCGATCACAGGAAGCTGCGCCGGAATCCCTCCCATCGCAAGGCGATGTTGAAGAACCTCATGAACGCACTGGTGAAGTCGGAGCGGATCGAGACCACCGTCGCAAGGGCGAAGGAGCTCCGGCGTCTCGCGGACCGGCTGATAACCCTCGGAAAGAGGAACACGACGCACGCGAGGAGGCACGTCTTTTCCCTGCTGAGCGACAAGGAGAACACCGAGAAGCTGTTTTCCGGCCTTGCGGGGCGGTTCTCGGAACGCGCCGGAGGCTACACCCGCATCGTGCGGACCGGGTTCCGCGGCGGAGACGGCGCCGAGATGGCGTTCCTGGAATACCTGCCCGTGGAGGAGAAGAAGGCCGGGGCGCGTAAAGGCAGGAAAAAGAAGGCGGCCGAGGGAAAAGGCAAGGCGGCGGCCGCGAAACCGAAGGCTTCGAAGGCCCCGGCGGGGAAAAAAGAGACGGCGAAGGCCGGGGCCGTCAAGCAGGAAGCGGCGAAGGCCCCCCGCAAGAGGACGCCCAAGAAGGTCAAGCCGGAGGCGGAATAACCGTAATCAAAGCCCGAGGTGGCCGAGAAAATACGGCATCTGCCTTCGCCACCACGGCCAGTCGTGGCTGACGTCGCGTCCCCATATGTCGATCCAGCACCATATCTGCTTGTCGTCCAGGATGCGCTTGAGCTCCAGCGTTTCCGCCAG
Source organism: Candidatus Deferrimicrobiaceae bacterium (assembly GCA_036555205.1). Taxonomy (GTDB): domain Bacteria; phylum Desulfobacterota; class Deferrimicrobia; order Deferrimicrobiales; family Deferrimicrobiaceae; genus FEB-35. The sequence continues at coordinate 15,933 of DATBLU010000235.1, read as the reverse complement.
CGATTCCTCCTCCCACGCGCCCTGGCCCGCGCACACGATGATCCGGCTGTTCCGGTAGCGGTCAAGGAACCAGGGATCGGCGAGGCCGGGCAGGTAGGCAAGGGGAGAATTGAAGTAGACGTTGTCGTCCATGTAGTCGCCGATGAACCGCCGCAGCCGATAAACGCCGCTCAATGCTATCAAGGCGTCGAATACGTCGGGATGGCGGAAGAAGAAGTTGGCCGAGTGGTACCCCCCCATGCTGCACCCGGTTGAAATGAACCTGCGCCGGTAACCGCGGCCGCGGACGAACGGGACGACCTCCTCCAGGATGTAGCGCTCGTATTCGTTGTGCCTGCGGGCGCGGTCCGCAGGGTGGGCGTCGACGTTCAGCCATGACTGGCGGTCCACGCTGTCGACGGCGACAAGCACGATCTTTTCCGCATCCAGGAAGGGCCTGCAGGCTTCCACCATCCCGAAGTCCTCGTATTCGAAGAAGCGCCCTCCGGACGATGGGAACACGATGACGGGCTTTCCGCCGCTGCCGTACAACTTGAGCTCCATATCCTGGCCCAGGTTGCCGCTGCGCCACTTGTGGTACTCGACGTTCATGGGAATCATTCCCCCGCGGTATCCGGGATCGTCTCCTGAATGAACCGGGCGGCCGCCAGGACCTCCTCGAGGCTCGCGGAACGCGCCAGATATCCGTAGTCTCCGATCGCCGCCCTGAAAACGGAGTTTATCTCCTCGTGATGGACAATGCATCCCCCGAGCGCGGAAAGCACCTCGCCGTGGTCGCGGACGTAGTTTTTGCGGCGTTTCCTGCCGATGTATGCGCAATGGTAAGGGCGCGTAACCGCCGCGGTGAACTCGTTCCGCACCACGACGCTTGCCCATTGGCGGTAAATGTCCATATCGTTGGCGTAATTGAACATGTCCGTGGTCAGCCCACCGGGCGGCCGCAGGTTGACTTCAAGCGCGACTATGCGGCCGTCGCGGTTCGTGCGGAAGAACTCGAAGTGGAAGAAGCGCTCGCGCACGCCGAATGCGGCAAGAACCTTCCGGCCCGCGTCCTCCAGGTCCGGGGGGATATCCCTGAACGAATAGTAGTATATGTGGTCGTCGTTGTTGACGGCCTCCATGACCCCCTGGCTGTAGGAGTGGGCGGTGTAGAAGACCGGGCGACCGTCGCGGTCAGCGAGCCCGTCGAACGACAAAATCCGTCCGTCGATGAACTCCTCCAGGATGTAGTCCGCAGGCGGCTTGCGCGAGAAGAAACGCTCGAGCTCCGCCTCGCACGATATCTTGTAAGTGGCGATTGCGCCCACGCCGACGTCAGGCTTGGCGACGACGGGGTATCCCGCATCCCGCACGAACCGTTTCCCGTCTTCAAGGCTGCGCGCGACGGCGCCGCGGGCGACCGCGACGCCCGCGGACCGGAACACCTCCTTCATCAGGGATTTCGATTTGACGCGGGCGATATCCTCGCTCCTTATCCCGAACATGTTGAAATCGGTGCGCAGGCGCGCCTCGGTCTCAAGCCAGTATTCATTGTGGGAATCGATCCGGTCGATTTTCCCGTACCTGTGGGTGAAATGGCCGCAGGCGCGAATGAGACCGTCGTAATCGTGCATGTCGCCCACGCGGTAATATTCGCACAACGCATTTTTCAGTTCGGGTCGAAGCGAGTCGTACGCCGCGTCAGCGAGCCCGAGAACGTTGGCGCCGAATCGTCGAAGGTGAACGCAGAAAAGGTAATAATTGGGGGGAAAATGCGGCGATAGGTATACGAAGTTCATCGTTTTCTTTAAGGTAACCTCCCTGATTTCAAACGTCAAGCCAGGTGCCGCAGCCGGCCGATTCCGCTTGACGTTCGCCGTTTGCGCAATTATCATGAAAATGAAATTCATATTCAACATGGAGACATCTCCCTTCCCCTTGGAACGACTCCTGAGGCGTATCGACGAAGAGATTGCGGCCGCGGGCGGCAAGAGGAGCAAGAGTCGCGCCCGCATCATGGAAATTTTCTTCCGATCCGGTCCGCACCTGACCGTCGAGGAGCTGGCCCGAAAGGTCCGCGCCAGGCATCGCGACATCGGTCCCGCAACGGTTTACAGGACGCTCAAGCTGCTTTCACGGCTTGGGTACGCCAAGGAGCTCGATTTCGGCGAAGGGGTCAAGCGGTACGAGAGCAGCCTGTCGGCCCACCACGACCACCTCGTCTGCACGGAATGCGGCAAGGTATCGGAGTTCAAGGAGCCGCGCATCGAGTCCCTGCAGGAGGAAGTGGCCAGGCAGCACGGTTTCTCGCCGACGATGCACAGGCTTTCTATATATGGATATTGCCCAAGCTGCATGCCGGGCGAAAGGGAGGAGCCCGGCGGATGAAAGCCCCCGAACCCTCAGCGATCGAGGCGCCGGCGCCCGACAAGGTCATACTCGTGGGGAACCCGAACGTCGGGAAGAGCGTTGTATTCGGGTACCTTACGGGGCGCTACGTCACCGTCTCAAACTACCCGGGAACGACGGTCGAGGTTACGCGGGGGGAGGCCAAGGAGCGCGGCGGCACGATCGAGATCATCGACACGCCTGGAGTATATTCGCTTCTTCCCATGTCGGAGGACGAGCGCGTGACGAGGGATATCCTCATGGCCGAGCCGGGGGCCCGGGTGATACAGGTCTGCGACGCGAAGAACATGCGGCGCTCGCTTATGATTACCCTGCAGCTCGCGGAGATGGCCGTTCCGCTCGTGCTGGCCGTGAACATGGCCGACGAGGCCCGCCACCGCGGCGTCATGCCCAGGCTGGAGGAGCTGGAAGGGCGGATCGGCGTCGCCGCGATCCCGACGGTGGCGGTGCGGAAAAAAGGGATCGACAGGCTCCTTGCGCTGGCCGAGCGTTCCGCGCCGGCCGGCGTCGATATCTCCTACGGGGACCGCATCGAATCCGCGATCGCGCAGATGGAAGCGCTCCTCCCGCCGTCGGTTCCCGTGGGAAAGCGCGCCCTTGCCCTGATGCTGCTTTGCGGAGACGATTCGCTCTCGCCGTGGCTTGCGGAGAGCGTGCGCGGCGAGCGGATACGCGAGATGAACGCGGTGCGCAACCGCCTGGTGGAGGAGATCGGATCGGACGTAGTCTACCGCGTGAACCAGATCCGGCTCCAGTGGATCGATTCCCTCCTCGACGGAAACGGCAACGAGCCCTCCGCCCCCGGGGGCACCGATTGGCCCCAGGCGTTCGGCAGGTACGCCATGGACCCCCTCTACGGAGTGCCGATCCTCCTGGCGGTCCTTTTCATGGCCTACGAGTTCGTCGGAGTCTTCGGCGCGAAGTTCCTCGTGGATTTCCTGGAGGAAGGACTGTTCGGCAAGGCGATAATCCCCGCCGTCGCCTGGCTGGCGGACAGGACCGTCCCGTGGCAGATCGTCCGCGACTTCCTGGTCGGCCCGTACGGGATGATTTCCATGGCGCTTTCGTATGCCGTTGCGATCGTGCTGCCCATCGTGGGGACGTTCTTCCTGGGGTTCGGGATCCTGGAGGATTCCGGGTACCTTCCCAGGCTTGCGGTGATGGTCGACCGGATATTCAAGAAGATTGGATGCAACGGGAAGGCCGTCCTGCCGATGATCCTGGGGCTCGGCTGCGACACTATGGCGACCCTGACGACAAGGATACTGGAAACGCGGAAGGAGCGGGTCATCGTGACGCTGCTTCTCGCCCTGGGCGTCCCGTGTTCCGCGCAGCTCGGCGTCATCCTCGGTATGCTGGGCAACGTGGGGGCGGCCGCCACGGCGACGTGGACGGCGATTCTTGTCGGGGTGATCCTTGCGGTCGGCTACCTCGCATCAAAGGTGATACCGGGGGAATCCTCCGACTTCATACTGGAAATACCGCCCATACGCCTCCCGCAGATCGGGAACCTGGCCGTAAAGACCATGGCCCGGATCGAATGGTATCTGCGCGAGGCCGTCCCATTGTTTCTCCTGGGAACTTTCATCCTCTTCGCCGCGGACCGGATGGGCTGGCTGCTCTGGCTGCAGAAGGCGTCGGAGCCGCTGGTCGTCGGATTGCTGGACCTGCCCCCGAAAACATCCGAGGCGTTCCTTATCGGGTTCCTGCGGCGGGATTACGGCGCGGCGGGATTGTTCGACATGGCGCGGTCGGGCCTCCTTACGAACCTCCAGGTCGTGGTGAGCCTCGTCACGATCACCCTTTTCATTCCCTGCCTTGCGAATTTCCTCGTCATCGTCAAGGAGCAGGGGGCGAAGGTGGCCGCGGGGATGGCGTTGTTCATATTTCCGTTCGCGATCCTGGTCGGCGCGGTCGTGAACCTCGCCGCCCGGAAAATCGGAATTTCCTTCTGAAGCGAGACGGCCCTTGAAAATACGATGCCCGCTTTGCCAATATGAGATGGACTCCGAAGACAAGGGGTGCAGGACGGGGTGCCCGATGGGGAAGAGCTGCTCCCTGGTCTGCTGCCCCAGGTGCCGTTATTCCTTTCCGGTTCCGGAGTCGAAGGTCGTGAACTTTTTCAAATCGCTTTTCCCGAGAGGAGCCCGTCGATGAACGACTACGGGCAGGATGAAATCCTGGAGCTCATATGGACGCTGCGGGAGGAAGGATGCCCTACCAGGCCGCGACTGGTCGAAAGGTCCGAGGAGGACCGGCCCGAAGTGCTGCTGGACGAGCTCGTGGCGGGCGGACTGGTGGAGGCGTCAGGCGACGACCTGCGCCTTACGCGCGCCGGAGAGGAGCGCGCGCGGGGGATCATACGGCGCCACCGGCTCGCCGAGGTGCTGCTCCACAACCTGTTCGACCTGGATTCCTCGCAGATGGAGTCCAGCGCATGCAAGTTCGAGCACATCCTGACCACTCCCGTCACCGACAGCGTATGCACGTTCCTCGGGCATCCCCCCGCCTGCCCCCACGGGCGGGCGATCCCCCGCGGGGAGTGCTGCGACCGGATCAGGGCCGAGATCCAGCCCCTGGTCACACGACTTTCCGAGGCGGGGCTGGGGGATGCCGTGCGCATAGTCTTCATCACGCCGAAGTCCAGGAAGAGGCTCGACAAGCTTAGCTCGCTCGGGATCGTCCCCGGGAGCCGCATTCGCCTTCTCCAGCGGAACCCCTCGTACGTCCTTCAGATCGGCGAGACGACCGTCGCAGTGGACAGGGACATCACGGATGACATATACGTCAAGCGTTCGTAGGCCGCTTGCGCTTCTGCTCTGCCTCGCGCTGGCGATGCAGGGAACGGCGGCCTCCGCGGCGGCGGCCGGCCCTACGGTCGAGTCCTGCCTGCTGCTGAAATATATCGCCCCGTCGGTGCCGGATAGCTTCGCGAGGGAGCGGATGGCGCAGATCCCATCGCTCCTGTCGGAGGACCTGGGGGTGAGGTGGGTGCCTCTGCCCGCGCCGGAAGCGGCATCCCGGGATCCGAAAAGCCTCTTTCCCGAAGCCGACGACGCCTCCATCGAGCGTATTTCCGGAAAGATCGCGGAAGCCCTTCGGCGCATGGACCTCATGGAAACGCGCGAGGCGAAAGCCCTCCTTGATGAAGCGGAAAGCGAAGCGAGGAAGTTCCGGCTGGGCGAGGCGACACGCCCGTTGTTCGCCGAGATTTTCCTGAGGCGGGGACTGCTCAATCTTTGGGAGGGGAACCCGGGCAAAGGCGAGGAGATGTTCGCGCGATCCAGGGTTTTGAGGCCCGGATTTTCGCCGGACCCCGGCCTGTTTTCTCCGACGTTCCGCGACGCGTGGTCGAAGGCGGCGAAGCGGCAGGCTCCGGGAGCCGACCTGCTGGTTCATACCATTCCGCCGGGAGCGTCGGTGCACCTGGACGGGAAACCGGCCGGAAACACGCCGGGAAGGATCAAGGTGTCCTCGTTCGGGCCGGTGCGGGTCCGAATAGTTCTTGCCGGCTATCAGGACGTGGAAAAGGCGGGGCAGTGGCTCCCGGGCGATTCCGAGGCCGTCGAGATCGTAATGGTCCGCGACCGCGCCGCCACCTTGGGCGAACTTTTGACGGCATCGCCTGACGGAAGGGGATGCGGCCCGATTGTCGCCGAGCTTGCGGCGGCGGCCGGGGCATCGCGGGTGGCGCTCCTGGTCCTCTCGGGGACGGAAGGCGAACCGGTCGCGCGCGTGTTGACTTCCGGGAAAGGGGATTCCGACCCGGTTGTCCTTGGGGAATTCGCGTGGCCGTCCGGGGAGGAAGGGGCCAAGGAGGCCGCGGGCAGGACCGCCCGGTTGCTCCTTGGCGCAGGATGGCCCGCGGCCGGCGGATCCAAAGGGGATGCGGGGCCGGCGTGGTACCATAAATGGTGGGTCTGGCTCTTGATCGGGGCGGCGGCGGTCGGCGTCGCGGCGGGCGCAGGAGGCGGTGGAGGCGGAGGAGGCGGTTCGACCGGTACGATCGGCGTGACGTTCTAGATGGAATCATCCGACAGAACCCTCCCGGACGGGGCGTCGGTCGGCGTCATAGGCGCCGGCCCCGCCGGATCTTTCTTCGCGCTCCATCTCCTCTCGATCTTGAGGGCGAAAAGCCGCAGGGCCGGCGTCACCTTGATCGATCGAAAGACGTTTTCGCAATCCGGTCCGTCGGGATGCAACATGTGCGCGGGCGCGATCGGGCCGGCCATTGTGAAAAAGATCCGCGATTTTTCGCTTTCGATCGACGAACGCGTCGTGCGCAGGATAGCCGACGGGTACGAAATCCACGGCAGGGACGTGTCGGTCACGGTGCGGCACCCGGAACGGAGGGAGATATACACGGTCTTCCGCGGCGGCGGCCCGGTGCGCGCGAGCGGAGGGGCCAAGAGCTTCGACCAGTTCCTGCTGGACGCCGCGGTCGCGGGCGGCGCGGAGTTTCTCCACGAACGCGTCGATGGCATAGAGAAGACGCCCGGCGGATACAGGATTTCGTTCCACGGAGGGGCGAAGCGCGACTTCGATTTTCTCGTGGGGGCGTTCGGCGTCAACAGCTCCGTTTCGCGCATGCTGCCGTTCGGTTACCGTCCGCCGAAAACCTGGCACACCGTGCAGGCCGAGATACCGGCCGGCAACGAATTCATCGTGAGCCGGCTCCGAAACCGGATACACATCATTCCCGCGTTGAACAAGGCGATCCGCTTCATGGCGATAACCCCGAAGGACGATTTCCTTACGCTCACCGGGATAGGGGAGTACGTCAAGATATCGGACCTGGAGGCCGAGTGGTCCAGGAACCGGGCGCTGGCATCCCTGCTCCCCCAGGGCGCGAAGGTGCTCTGCCATTGCCATCCGCAGGTGCCGATAGGCGCGGCCTTGCGCCCTTTTTCCGACCGGATGGCGATCATCGGCGACGCCTTCATCTCGCGCCACCTGAAAAACGGCATCGAATCGTCACACGACACAGCGGGCATCCTCGCGGCCGCTATCACCTCGAAGGGCATTTCCGAAACGGATTTACGGGATCATTTCTATCGTCCGTGCCTGCGGCTGTTCCGTTATGATAATCTCTGGGGAAGGGCGCTGTTCGGATTCTTCGAGAGCGTGCTCAGGAAGGGACGCCTCTCGGACGCATATCTGCGGTCGGTCAACCTGGAATCGGCCGAGGGGAGTTCCCCGCAGGCCCGGGTTCTCTGGGCCGTGTTCGCAGGGGACGCTCCCTACCGTGAAATAGCCAAGGAAGCGCTGGATCTCCGCTCGCTCTGGAAGCTTGCGCGAAACCTTTCGGGAGGTAGATGACGGGATGGCGCCCGATGCCGTACCCCGTTGGAAACCGAAGCTTCCGCTGCTGGTTGCGGGCGGAATCGCCGTTGTGCTCCTCCTGTTTTCCCTCTTCAGGGAGATGGGCATGTTCGGCACCTGGAAGCTGTACAGGACGCACAAACAGGTCCTGGAAGAAAACACCAGGCTGCGCGACGAGAACCGCCGCCTGCATGAGGAGGTTGAAAGGCTGAGGACCAACCCCTCCTACATCGAGGAAATCGCCCGGAAGGAACTGGGCCTCATCGGCGAGAAGGAAAATGTCATCGTCCTCGACCGGAAAAAGGATGCCCCCGCATCACCCCCTGCGAGGAAAGGATCGGGCCGTCCGTAGATATACCGTCCCCGCCATATCGCTTGTCCACCTGCTGCTGTTTCTTTTCACCCGGCGCGGCGGAAGCTGGACGTTCCTTTCGGCCCCGTGGGCGCTTTCCGCGTTCGGAGTCGTCGCCTGGCTGCTTTTCCGCGATCTCCTTTCATCCCGCCGGCGCGACCGGCTGCCGGACGTTCCCGCGACGTTGGCGTGGGGAGCCGCAGGCCTGCTGGAGCTGCACGCGCTTGTCCCTGTAGTGGCGGAAACCCGGCTGGTGCCCGCGGTCGTTTTCCCGTCCGTAGCTTTCCTTCTTTCCGGCCTCCCCGCGGCCGTCTATGCCGCCGCGGCTTTCGCATGGCTTCTGTTCTCCCCGGACGGCGCGCTGACGGACGCGGGAACGATGGCGTCGGTCGCCGGATTGGGCGGCCTGGGGCTTATCGCAGGAATCGTCGTGCGAGGCAGGCTGCAAAAGTCGGAGTCGGGCAGGGAAATGGTCCAGGAAGCCATAAAAGAGAGCCGTTCGCTGGTCCTACCGTGGGAAAACCCCGATGCTGCGGAGTCGCGGGACGTATCCGCGGAGGTGAAGCGCCTCGGCCTGCTGCGCTCGCGGGACGATTTAATGGACGGCATCAGGCGGATACTCGACGGGATCCTCCCGATGACGGGCGCCGACCGCATCCTTTACGTATTCCCTTCACAGGGGCAGGGACGGGCTTTTCGCGTGGGCGCCTCGGCATTCCGCGGGGGAGACCCGGGCGCCGAGGGTCTCGAGATCCCGGACGACTACGTGCCGGTGCGCGAGGCGATGCTGTTCCGCCGAACCTATTTTTCGGAGGCCGAGGATTCCTGGAGCATGGAGGCCGGCCATGAGGGCGTAAGGGATCCGCGCCCGGCCGGCGTCGCGGCGTCGCCCGTAAGCGTCGAGGGGAGCGTGGAGGGCGCGATCCTCGCGTTCCGGTTCGGCGAGGGGAGGTGGAGCGAGCCCGTGGGGCAGGCGCTCGAAATGGCGGCGTTCCTGGCGGCGCGGGAAATCGCAGGAGCCAAGCAACGATACCGCGCCCACCTTTACCTTGCGAGGCACGAGGGGTTCCACAGGCTGATCCGCAGGATCGCCGAAGTCTCGGAGAAAGCGGATGTGGAAAAGGGAGAGAGCGCTTCCCCCCGCCGGGAGGTCTACAGGGCAACCGCGGAGCAGGTCCGCCAGCATCTCGTTGTCTTGCGCACCATGCTCATCGAGGCGGATGAGGAGGGCGTGAACGGCCGAATTGCGTGGGAATCGCGGGGCGCCGCATCCGGGGACCGGGAAGAAAAGGTCCCGCTGAAGGGGACCTACGTCGAGTGGGTGCTCCGGCAGGGAGTGCACAGGATATTTTCCCCCGGCCAGGCGGCCGCGGGACGGTTCCCGGTGCTCCCGGCCTGCTGGGAGGGAAGCCCAGGGGCCGGATACCTGCTCGTCCCGGTGCCGTACGCCGGGGAATTTCGCGGCGTTCTGGTGTGCGAGTCGGGGGAGGGGCGCAACTTCGAGGGACAGGATGCCGAGACCGCCAGGGACATTCTCGCGGTGATGCGGATGGGGATATCGCACGCGCTTCGCCTTGAGAAACTCGAGAAGGAGGCAAAGAACGACGGGCTCACGGGACTTCTGAACAGGAAGACTTTCTGCTCACAACTCGAGAGCGTCATCTCCAGGTTTGACGGCCGGTATCCGTGCTCCGTCATAATGCTCGACCTGGACCACTTCAAGAAAATCAACGATACGCACGGCCACCCCGCCGGAGACGAGGTCTTAAGAAAGGTTTCAAGCGTCATACGCAAGACTCTGCGGAAGGTGGACATGGCCGGAAGGTACGGGGGGGAGGAATTCGCCATTTACCTCCACAGCGCCGACGAGCACCACGCAACCCAGGTCGCCGATCGCCTGCGGCTCATGATAAGGCAAACGCGGTTTGTATTCGATGAGCGGGAGTTGGGCGTCACGGCTTCGCTGGGGATAGCCTGCTACCCCAGGCACGGGAAGACCGGCGATGAGCTTATCGCGCACGCCGACGCCGCGCTCTACCGATCAAAGCAGGAGGGCAGGGACAGGATTACGGTGTATATAAAACGGTGATTTGATATAAATCCTTTATTATCAGGTAGTTATTGACATCGTCAGGAATCCCGTGGTATTCAATCCTCACACCTTTGACGGAGGCAACGTGATGAAGCGCACGGGAAAGGTGAAGTGGTTCAACGAAACCAAGGGATACGGTTTCATCGAGCAGGACGGGGACAAGGATGTATTCGTCCATTACTCGGCGATCCGTATGGAAGGGTACCGCACGCTGAAGGAAGGGCAGGAAGTGGAGTTCGAAGCGCTCGAAACGCCGAAGGGGCTCCAGGCTTCCGAGGTCTTCTTCAGGTAAAGAGTTCGTCAAGACGGTACGTCGGTCATATGCCGCCCCGCGAGCGCGGGCGCGCTTGCGCCGCGCATGTTGACTCCCCCCAAAATGAATTGTAAAGTATTTGCTTTCCTTGCATTTTCCCGACTTCGAGGAGCGCGTGGACGTACGTAAAATCACCGAATCCCTCCTACTTGCCGGAATAAAACGTAAATTGGCGGATTGGGGGGGGTCTCTTTCGGTCCCCGTTTCAGTGGAGATACCCCGGCAGGAGGAGCATGGGGATTTCTCGACGAACGCAGCCATGCAGCTCGCGCGGCAGTTGGGCAAAAAGCCGCGCGAAGTCGCCGGGGAGCTGGCGGAGGCCATTCGCCGGGAAGACGACAGGGGCTGGATCGCCTCGCTGTCGGTAGCCGGCCCCGGTTTCATAAATATCGTGCTTTCCGCCGACGCATGGAGGGAAGTAGTCGCGACGGCGCTGCGCAAAATGGAACGGTTCGGCTCCTCAGACCAGGGCAATGGCCGAAAAGTCCTGATCGAATTCGTGTCGGCCAATCCCACCGGGCCGCTGCACGTCGGCCACGGGAGGGGCGCGGCGGTGGGGGACGCGCTGGCGCGCATCCTGTCCTTCGAAGGATACGAAGTCGTCACGGAGTACTACGTGAACGACGTCGGCAACCAGATCGATAACCTCGGACGGTCATTGCACGCAAGGTACCTTCAGGAGTGCGGCGTCGATGCGCGGCTCCCTGAAGACGGCTACCGCGGCGATTACCTCGTCGCGCTCGCTCGCGGGTTCCGTGCGGAAGCGGGCGAACGCTATAAGGACGTGCCCCTTGAGGACGCCCTTCCCGTGTTCCGGCAGGCTGCATGCGACAGGATCCTGGACGGAATACGCAAGGACCTCGAAGACTTCAGGGTCGGATTCGACCGCTGGTTCCGGGAGGAGACCCTTCACGCCGGCGGCGAGGTGAAAGACGCCGTCGAACTGCTTCGGAGCAGGGGGCTTCTGTACGAGTCGGAGGGGGCGGTTTTTTTCAAGAGCGAGGCGCATGGCGACGAGAAGGACCGGGTCCTCGTCAGGGCGGACGGAAGGACGACATATTTCGCCGCGGACGTCGCGTACCACCGGCACAAGTATCTGCAGGGGTACGAACGCATGATCGACATATGGGGGGCGGACCACCACGGGTATGCTCCCAGGCTTCTGGCGGCGATGCAGGGACTGGGCGAGGACCACAAGCGCCTGGAAATCCTGCTGGTGCAGTTCGTGACGCTGCTGCGGGAGGGGAAGGCCGTCCAGATGTCGACCAGGTCGGGGGAATTCACCACGCTGCGGGAAGTGCTGGACGAAGTCGGTCCGGACGCGGCGAGGTTCTTCTATCTGCTGAGAAGCTACCACTCGCACCTGGATTTCGACCTGACCCTGGCCAAGACGCAATCGAGCGAAAATCCCGTCTACTACATCCAGTACGTCCACGCCAGGATCTGCAGCATTTTCCGCGAGGCCGCAGCAAGGGAAACTCCGCTTTCGGGCAATCCCTCCCTTTCCTCACTTTCGCTGCCGGACGAACTTGCTCTCATGAAAAAGGTGGCGCGTTTTCCCGACGTGGTCTCGGAGGCGGCGCGCCTGCTGGAGCCGCATCGAATCCCGTTCTACCTGCTGGAGCTGGCGAGGGAGTTTCACGCGTTCTACCAGACGCACCGGGTCCTTGGGGAAACCCCGGAGCGGACACAGGCGCGGCTGGCGCTGGCGAAGGCGGTGAAGACGGTCGTCGGCATCGGCCTTTCCCTGATCGGCGTTTCAGCTCCGGAGCGCATGTGAAGTCCCTGTACAATAAGAAGGGGCAACGCAGGATGGACGGGGACAGGCGCTCGTTCGCCTTTTTCGCGGTCGGCGCGGTCGTCGTCCTTGCAGCGGTTTTCGTGATCGGGCTGCAGGCCGGCAGGTACATAGAGAAGGGTTCCGGCGCGCCCGATGCGGGCGCGGCGAAGGCCGCTCCGTCCCCGGATGTACATGCCGCGGCGCCGGACCCCGGCGACATCAGGAAGGACCTTGGCTCCTTTTCCGAGGAGGCGGCGAAGGTTCCGGTCGTCCCGCCGCCGCCCCCGAGGACCATGAGCGAGGTGGAGAAGAGCCTCACGTTCCGGGATACGCTTGCGAAAAAGGAGGCCACGACGGTTCCGCTCGTTCAGCCGGCGAAAAAGGGCGGCGCCGCAGCGCCGGGCGCAGGGGCGACTCGGACCCCGGCCGCCGCCAGGTACCAGGTCCAGGCCGGGGCTTTCCGCGATAAAGGGGCGGCGGAATCGCAGCGCAAAAAGCTGGAAAAGGCCGGGTTCCCAACGCGGATCGTCAAGACCTCAAGGAAGAACCGCGAGAGCGTTTTCCGCGTGCTCGTCGGCCCGTACTCCGACGCGGAGGCGGCGAGGAAAGCCGTTCGCAGGATGAAGAGCGACATGAAGATAGACGCCTTGATGATCAAGGGGTGAAGCGGGATGAGGACCTGTCCGACCAAAGAGGATTTCGAATCCCACGCAAGGAATTTCTCCGTCATCCCCGTCTGGCAGGAGTTTCACGCCGATCTGGATACTCCGGTGTCCGCCTACTTGAAGATCGCCGCGAAGTTCCCCGACGACCACTTCCTGCTGGAAAGCGTCGAGGGAGGCGAGAAGTGGGCGAGGTACTCCTTCATAGGATTCGATCCGTACCTTAAGTTCCGGGCCGACGGGAACAAGGCGTCGATACGGAAAGGGGGGAGCGGCGAGACGGTCGTGACGCCGGGCGGCGATCCGCTGAAGGAGCTGGCGGGCATCCTCTCAGGGATACGATACAGGCAGGAGGCCGGCCTGCCCAGGCTTTCGGGCGGCGCGGTGGGCTTCATCGGCTACGACTACGTCAGGCACATAGAGAAAATTCCGGAAACCCACCCTTCCGAGGGGGCCCCGGACGCGCTCTTCCTGTTCCCTTCCCGCCTGGTCGTCTTCGACAACGTCAAGCATACGATCCTTATCGTCGCCCACGGACAGGTCCGGGAGGGCGGGGGAGCGGGGGAGGCTTACGACCGCTGCCTCCGGTCCATAGAAGAAGTCCGCGGCATCCTCCAGGGGCCGCTTCCATGGTCCGAGATCCCCCCAAGGCGCGATACGGCGGACCCGGTCTTCGATGTGCCTCGCGAATCGTTCCTTTCCCGCGTGCGCAAGGCGAAGGAGTACATACGCGACGGGGAGATCATACAGGTCGTGCTCTCCAACCGGGCGCGCATGCGGACGGAGCGCTCCCCGTCGGAGGTCTACCGGGTCCTGCGCGCGCTCAACCCGTCGCCGTACATGTACCTCCTGAAATCGGGGGACCTGGCCGTCGTCGGGTCGTCGCCGGAGATCCTGGTCCGGCTCGAAGGCGACCTGGTCCAGCTGCGCCCGATAGCGGGGACGCGACCCAGGGGGGCCACGCCGGAGGAGGACCGGCGCCTGGAGACGGAGCTGTTGTCCGACCCGAAGGAGACGGCCGAGCACGTGATGCTGGTCGACCTCGGCCGAAACGACGTAGGACGAGTGGCCGAATGGGGAACGGTCAAGGTGGACGAGATGATGTCGGTGGAGCGGTACTCCCACGTGATGCACATCGTATCGAACGTGGTCGGCAGGCTCCGCAAGGGGCTTTCCGCCTTCGACGTGCTTCGCGCCGCGTTCCCGGCCGGCACGGTTACGGGCGCGCCCAAGGTGCGGGCGATGGAGATCATCGAGGAGCTGGAGCCTTTCCGCAGGGGGATCTACGCGGGGGCGGTCGGGTATTTCGACCTCCAGGGAAGCATGGACTTCTGCATAACGATCCGAACCATCGTGATGAGGAACGGCGAGGCCGTAATCCAGGCGGGCGCCGGAATCGTGGCCGATTCGGACCCGGAGAAGGAGTGGGACGAGATCAGGAGCAAAACGCGGATCCTGTTCCGGGCGATCGGCGTCGACGAGGAAGGGGGGCGCGCATGATCGCCGTCATCGACAATTACGATTCGTTCACATACAACCTCGTGCAGTACCTGTGCGAGCTGGGAGCGGACGTGGACGTCTTCCGGAACGACGCGATATCGGTCGCGGCGCTTGCCGACCGGAAACCGTCGGGAATCGTCATTTCACCCGGCCCCGGGGGACCGGACGACGCGGGAATCTCGCTCGAGGCGATACGGGCGTTCGCGGACCGCGTCCCGATCCTGGGGGTCTGCCTCGGGCACCAGTGCATCGGGCAGGCCTTCGGCGGCAAGGTGGTCCATGCCCAGGCCCTGATGCACGGGAAAACCTCGAGGATTCGCCACAACGGCAAGGGAATATTTTCCCTGCTCGAAAACCCGATGACCGCGACGAGATATCACTCTCTCGCCCTCGAGAAGGCGTCGCTGCCGTCCGAGCTGGAGATAAGCGCGGAATCGGAAGACGGCGAGATCATGGGAATCCGGCACGTGTCACGCCCCATCTTCGGCGTCCAGTTCCACCCCGAATCGGTCCTCACGCAGTACGGAATGCGGATACTCGAGAATTTCCTCTCGCTGATCGATCCGCAGCAGCCGGTCCTGCGGTGCTTCCGCAACATCAGGGAGGCGATCTCCGAGGCGGCCGCGGGAAAGGACCTGTCGCCGGACGGAATGCGCGACGCCATGAGGATGATCATGGAAGGGGAGGCCACGCCCGCGCAGATCGCCTCGTTTTTGTCCTGCCTCGCGATGAAGGGGGAAACGACAGCGGAGATAGCGGCGGCGACCGACGTAATGCGGCAGAAGGCGGTCCGGATCCACCCACCGCCGGGAGAGGACGTGCTGGACACATGCGGTACCGGCGGGGACCGCGCCGGCACCTTCAACATCTCGACTACGGTGGCGTTCGTCGCAGCCGGGGCGGGGATACGGGTGGCGAAGCACGGAAACCGGTCCGTGACGAGCAGGTCCGGGAGCGCGGACGTCCTGGAGGCGCTGGGGATGGACCTCGCCGCCCCGGCGTCCGAGGTCCAGAGGGCTCTCGACGAGGCGGGGATAACCTTCATGTTCGCCCCGAAATTCCACGCCGCCATGAAATACGCCATAGGACCAAGGCGCGAGATCGGCATACGGACGATTTTCAACATACTCGGCCCCTTGAGCAATCCCGCCGGCGCAAACTGCCAGATGGTCGGCGTGTTCAGCGAGGAGCTGGGGGAAACCTATGCCCGCGTCCTTGCGGAGCTGGGGCACAGGCGCGCCTTCGTGGTCCACGGCACCGACGGCATGGACGAAGTGACACTTTCCGCCCCGAGCATAGTGTGGGACATAAGGAAAGGCGCAGTGAAGCGCTACCTTTTCGACCCCAGGTCGGTCGGGTTCGAATACGCCTCCATGGCGGACCTGAAAGGCGGGGATGCGGCCGTGAACGCGGGGATACTCAAGGGTATCCTTTCGGGGGCGAAGGGACCGGGACGCCAGGCCACGGTGCTGAACGCGGCGTTCGCCATCGTCGCGGGCGGGAAGGCGGAAGACGTCAGGGAGG
>DATBLU010000228.1:0-12638 GCA_036555205.1 Candidatus Deferrimicrobiaceae bacterium | reverse complement strand
CCTCTGCATCAGCGCGGGAGGCAGACCCTGATGGGCGATGTTCTGCCACTGCGTGCCGACGTTTCCCTTGCGGATCCCGTAGTCGGCGAACCGGCCTATGAGATGCAGCGGCGTCCCGGTGATGCCGTGCTGCGCGATGTCGACGCCGAAACGGCCGTGGACCGCCGCATGAATCTGCCCCGTCCGCTCGAGGTCGATGAAGATCTTCTCTCCTTCGAGGTAGTTGCCGTGCTTGGAGCCGTTGTTGACTGCGAGGAGATCGGGTGCGACCCCCGCTGAGGAGAGCAGTTCCATCAGCTCGACCGCCTCTTCCACGGTCGACAGCGCCGACTCGCTCCCCGCGGATTTGATCTCCCCGACCTCCACCTCGAGCCCGAGATTCCTGGACCGTATCGGGGCGGAGAGCTCCACGGTTATGCGTGCGTTGTCCGGGATCGGGTTGAAGGAGGCGTCGATCGCGAACGACGTGTAGCCGGCCGCAAGCTCGGCGGCGATCAAGGCGCGGGCATCGTCGATCTCCTTGGAGGAGGTGTTCTTCACCGTGATGTGGTCGCCGTGGATGACGAACGGAACGGAGAAGTTCACCTTTTTCGCATAGGCGAAAATCGTGTCGACGAATATCTGCGGGTTCATCCCCGTGTAGCCGCCGTCCACGTTTCCTTCCGTCTTCGCGAGCTCGAACGCTACTACCGCCCCCAGCTCTTCGGCGGCCTTCATGATCCCCGGGATCACCGAGGGGATCCGGATGTTGCACGCCATGACGATTGTCTTGTGCGGCGAAAGTGCCTTGAAGACGTCGCGGCCGTTGACCGGGCAGGCGGGATTATCCATCGGTATCCTGGCCGCGGCGTTCGGCGGCACGAACTTCTTCAACGCCGTCCAGTTCATATGAGGACCTCCGTCGAGATTCCCATCATTATTGGAATTTCGCGCCCCCGCGTCAAGGCGGATCGACCCTGGGCCCACCCAGGATAACCGGCAGGAGTTCTCCGGTTTTCCCGCGGAAAGAGAAGACGGCCGCTTCCGAGACCGGCGTCGCATCGAGATTCACCTCGATAACCGTCCCGCCCCTGCGTGCGACCTGGAAAGCGAACGACGCCGACGGCTGCACTACCGAGGAGGTGCCCGCGACCACAAGGACTTCGCACCGCTCCACAATCGCGATGGACGCATCGAGCGCTTCGCGGGGGATCTGCTCCCCGAACCAGACCACGCCCGGCCGAAGCAGGGAGCCGCAGTCCGGACAGCGGGGAGGAAGAACGGCGAATTCGGACCGGATCTCCTCCTCGCGCCCGCACCCGACGCACCGGACGTTCCAGATGCTGCCGTGGAATTCCACCATCTTCCTCGATCCCGCCGCCCGGTGCAGGCCGTCGACGTTCTGGGTGACGAGGAGGAATTCCGCCTTCCTCCCCTCGATCATGGCGATCGCCCGGTGGCCGGGGTTGGGTGAGCATTTCCGGATCAGCTCGCGGCGCCACTGGTACCATTCCCAGACCGTCTTGGGGTCCGCGGCGAACGCTTCCGGCGTGGCAAGCGACATGGGGTCCCGGTTCCTCCATAACCCTCCGGGTCCGCGGAAGGTGGGTACGCCGCTTTCCGCCGAGACGCCCGCACCGGTAAGAACGCACAGGGAACGGCAACCCGCAACGGCGTCGTTTGCGTTTCTCAAGCCGGCGTCGGAAGGTGTCATTCCCTCGTTTCCTTTGGCGACCCTGAGGCGATGAACCCGTAGCATCCGCCCCGCTTCTTGCGACAATATACAGCCGGCGGACGTGTTACACTATCTTCCGTCTGCGCCCGAGGGACACCGATGAAGACATCCCCTACCCTCATCGTCCTGCTGGCCCTCCTGGCCCCCGTCTCATCCGCTTTCCCCGCCGGGGAACCACCCTCGTCGCGGGTCATCTCGCTGCGGGAGTGCGTCGAGACCGCCCTCCGCGGCAACATCGACATAGCCGTCTCCCGGACCGGGCGGGACATCGCGGCCTTCGGCGTGCCGATCGAGGAAGCGGCCTTCCTGCCGAAATTCACCGGCGACCTGGCCTATAACCGGGCCAACTCCCCGAGCGGATCGGTGCTCGACGGAAACCTCTCGCTGGAGCAGAAGGATTTAAGGTTCAACGTCGGCGTCCGCGATCTTCTTCCGTACGGCACGGCATTGTCGCTGGACTTCGAAAACCAGCGGCAGGAGTCCGGTTCCTCCATCGCCCTTCTTTCCCCCCAGTACCTGACCGCCCTCACCCTTTCGGCGCAGCAGCCGCTCCTTAAAAATAGGGGCCGTCAGGTTACCGAAGCCGCGCTTGCGGTCGCCCGCGCCGGAGAGGCCGCGAAGACCGGGGAGTGGCGTGAGAAGGTGATGGACGTGGTCGCCGCGGCGAGGAGCGCTTTTTTCTCGCTTTCGGCGGCGCACGGCGAGGTTGAGGTAAGAAGGTCGGCCCTGCGGCTGGCGGAAAGGCTCCTGTCCGAGATCGAGGCCCGCATCGAGTCGGGCTTCGCCGCGCCGATGGACCGGCTACCCGCGGACGCCGCAGTCGCGTCCCGACGGGAGGAGCTGATCCGGGCCGAATCGCAGGAGAATAACGCAATGGACGGCCTCAAGACCGCCCTGGGCGTGAGGACCTCGGGGGAATGGGAGGAACGTCTCATTCCGGAACCGCTGCCCGGGGATCCCGATCCTCCCGGAGACAACGATATCTTCGAGGAGGCGCTCCGTCTGCGCCCCGAGATGTCTTCCCTGGCCGCCCGCAGGCAGCAGGCGGAAATACAGGAGGCCGCGGCCAGGAACCGTACGCTTCCTTCCCTCGACTTGACCGTTTCCGCAGGCCTGTCCGGCCTCGCCGGGACGCCCAATCCCAATCCTTTGTTCCCCGTTTCCTCGACGGCGTTTGCGGGGAATTACCAGGACAGCATCGACCAGATGTTTTCGGGCAGGTACTACAACTGGTTCGTCGGGCTGAAATCCGAGATCCCCTGGAGATTCGACCGGGAAAAGGCGGAATGGGCCAGGGCCCGGTCGGCGCTGGAGGAGCAGCGGCTGCTCGGCGAAGGGCTCGAAATGCGGATCCGGGCCGATGTCCGTAAAGGGAGGCGCGACCTGGAGTCCTCCCTTGAACGGATCGCCGCGTCGCGCGCTTTCGCGGCCGCGTCCTCGAAAAAACTGGAGGCGGAAGAGAAAAAGCTCGCCCTGGGGGCATCCACCGCCGTCGAGGTCCTCCGGTTCCAGCAGGACCTGTCGGAGGCGCTCCTTGCGGAGATCAGGTCGCAATCGGACGCGCATCTCGCGCAGACCCGCCTGCGCCGCGCCGTCGGGAACATCCTCGACAAGGAAGGCATCGTCATCCGATGAAGCGGATAAAGCTGGTTGCAGGCGCCGCCGCCGTCCTTGCGCTGGGCGCCGCGGTTGCCTTCATGCGGTTCTCCGGCGGCATAGAGGTCGACGTCTTCGAGGCGAAAAAAGGCCCGATCGGGGAGTACGTGACCTCGGTGTCCGCCGGCACGGTGAAATCCCGCTTGGAATCCACTCTCTCCGCCGAGGTGGGAGGAAGCGTCGCCAGGGCGATTGCGGGGGAAGGAACCGTGGTGCGCCGCGGGGAGCTCCTCGCGGTCCTTTCCGATCCGGAGCTTGACAGGCAGGTAGATGCCGCCCGCGCGGACGTCCAGTCGGCGCGGGAGGGCTTGCGCGAAGCGGAAGCGAGAAAGGACGAGGCGGAGCGCAGATTCCGGGCGGAAACAGCGCGGGCCGCGAACAACCTGCGCAAGGCCAGGGAGGACCACCTTCGCTTCTCCGAGCTGTTCCGGGGCGGATTCCTGTCGAAATCCGACATGGAGCAGGCCGACATGCGCCTTGCCAACTCCGAGGAGGAGGCGCGGATCGCCGCCGCCGGGGAAGACACGCTGCGGGCGATCGGCCGGGAAATCGAATCCCTGAAGGCGCGGGTCGATTCCGCGACCGCCAGGGCGGATTCCCTGGCGGATCGCCGGAAAAAGCTGCTGATAACGGCTCCGTACGCAGGCGTTGTGATCAGGAAGACCGTTGAGGTTGGAGAAACGAAGACGCCGGGCGCTCCGCTTTACGTCATGGCGGACCCGGGGGACATCTACATCGAGGCGCCCATAGACGAATCGGAATCCGCCAAGGTCCGGGTGGGCCAGAAAGCGAAGCTGTTCCCCGATGCATACCTGGGGGAGACGTTCGCGGGGAAGGTTTCGGAGATCAAGCCGGTCGTGGAGGTCTCCAAGGAAGTCTCCCGCGCCAACACGATCCGCCTCGTGCCCGAGGCTCCCCACAAGCCGCTGCGTCTCGGGATGTCGGTCGATGTCGAGATCCTGACCGGCGGCAAGGACAACGTCCTCCTGGTCCCCTCGGCGGCGGTGATGGAGCGGGAGGGCCAGAAATTCGTCTTCGTGGTCGTGAACGGGAAAGCCGTCCGCAAGGACGTGACCACCGGGATCTCCAACTGGGAGTGGTCGGAGGTCATGACCGGCGTCTCCGCGGGAGAACCCGTCATAACTTCCCTGGAGATCAAGAACCTCGTCCCCGGGAGCCGCGTTGGAATCCGCACCCGGAAGTGAGCCGCTTCTCCGCCTGAGGGGGGTCGGCAAGATCTACGAGGCCGGAGAGCAGCCCGTCGTAGGGCTCGAGGGAGTCGACCTCGACATTTTCCCGGGCGACTTCCTCGCCGTGATGGGGCCCTCGGGATCGGGCAAGTCCACCCTCATGAACATCCTGGGGTGCCTGGACGTCCCCACCTCCGGCACATACGAGATCAAGGGGATGCCGGTAACGCGGCTGTCGCCTGAAGCCCTGGCGTCGATGCGGAACCGGGAGATCGGGTTCATATTCCAGGTGTTCCACCTCCTGCCGCGCTACACCGCCCTGCGCAACGTCGAGCTCCCCCTGCTCTATGCGGGCGTCGGCCGCGAGGAGCGCTCCCGCAGGGCGATCGAAGCCTTGCGCGCCGTCGGGATAGAGGACAGGAAATACCACCTGTCCAACCAGCTCTCGGGGGGCCAGAAGCAGAAAGTGGCGATAGCGCGCGCACTGGTGAACCGCCCCTCGCTCCTGCTTGCCGACGAGCCTACGGGAAACCTGGATTCCAGGTCCGGCGAGGAGCTGCTTGCGATCCTCACGCGCATAAACGCCGAAGGCTCGACGATCGTCCTTGTCACCCACGACCTTTCCATAGCCCGCAACGCCAGGCGCATCGTATATATCGTCGACGGCCGCCTGGTGACCCCGGAGGAGTACCGGGAGCTGCGCGGATGAGCCCTCTCGAATTCATCTCGGTGGCGCTCGACGCCCTTCGCGCCAACCGGCTGCGGTCCGCGCTGACCATGCTCGGCGTGATCATCGGCGTGGCCGCCGTCATCCTCCTCGTGTCGCTCGGCGAGGGGACGAAAAACTACGTCGAGGAGCAGTTCGCCGGGCTCGGCGCGAATATCCTGATCGTGACTCCCGGGAAGATCGAGACAAGGGGCGGACCCCCGATCATCGGCGCCGCGCGGCACAAGCTGACCCTGGACGATTCGCGCATCCTCGAGAAGAAGGGTTATCTCTTCGGCGGGGTCGCGCCGGTGGTCTTCGGCGCCGCGGAGGTAAGGCAAGGCTCCAGGTCGCGCAACGTCACCGTCCTGGGCGTGAACAAGGACTTCTCTCCCGTCCGGAACATCCACGTCGAAGTGGGCAGCTTCGTCACAGACTCGGACGACGAGGCCAAGCGAAGGGTCTGCATGCTCGGAAGAACCGTGAAACGCGAGCTGTTCGGCAACGCCAACGCGCTCGGACAGGTCGTAAAGATCGCGGGGACCAGGTTCCGCGTGACGGGGATCATGGAGCGCAAGGGCGTAAGCCTGGGATTCGACATCGACGACATCGTCTTCGTCCCGGTGCGCACGGCGATGGACATCTTCGATACGGACGCCCTAATCGAGATCCTGATCTCCGTCCGGAACAAGAACGACATCGAAAGCGGAAAGGAGCTGGCCCGGTCGCTCCTGTTCAAGAACCACAACCGGCACGAGGACTTCACCATAACCAACCAGGCCGCCATGCTCTCGTCGCTTTTCACCATCCTGGACACCCTCACCTACGTCCTAGGCGGCATCGCGGCCATCTCACTTCTCGTCGGCGGGATCGGAATCATGAACATCATGCTGGTGACGGTCAAGGAGCGGACGAACGAGATCGGAATCAGGAAAGCGGTCGGCGCGAAGGACCGCGACATCCTCTTCCAGTTCCTGCTGGAGTCGACAGCCCTGTCCGCCTCGGGCGGGCTGGCCGGGGTGCTCGTCGGCGCTCTGGGGGCCGGCGCCATCAGGGTCCTGGTCCCCAAGATGCCGGTGGCGGTCCCGCCGTGGGCGATCCTCCTGGCCTTTACCTTTTCCGTGTTCGTCGGTATCTTCTTCGGAGTCTACCCTGCGCGGAAAGCGGCCGCGCTGCACCCCATCGAGGCGCTGAGGTACGAATGACGAATCCGTCGCTGCGCGTAGGGCGCATCCCCTACGCGAACCTTGTCCCGATCTTCCACGCGCTCACCACGCACTTCTTCCTCAAGGACGTCCGGTTCGTCTCCGGAACCCCATCTGAGCTCAACCGGAAGCTTCGGGCGGGGCGCCTGGACATATCGCCCTCTTCCTCGATCGAATACGGGAAGCACCCGGACCGGTACCTCCTCTGCCCGGACATATCCATATCGTCCCGCTCCAAGGTAATGAGCGTTCTCCTGCTCTCCAACGAGCCGCTGAGAAGGCTTCCCGAAGGTCCCATCGCGGTGACGATGGCATCTGACACGTCGGTGGTGCTGCTTGAGATCCTCCTGCGCGAATTCCTCGGAAAGCGAAACCGCCTCGTCAGGACGCCCTTGCCGCCGGGAGAGGCGCTGCGCCGCCACCCGGCGTATCTCGCCATCGGAGACGAGGCGCTGCAGGCGAGCATATGGGGGACCGCGAAGCACGCGGCCGACCTGGGGCAATGGTGGCGGCGCGAAACGGGCACCCCGTTCGTCTTCGCCCTCTGGATAGTCTCCCGCAAGGCGCTCCCCGTGCGGCGGGAGGCCTTGCGCGTATTCGCGCGAACGCTCCTCACCGCCAAGCGGATCGCCCGCGAATCGCTCACCCGCCCGGAGCACCTCCTGATCGGCCCCGACTGGATGCCGATGGAACAGCGCACCGCCTACTGGAAAAACCTCTCGTACGACCTCGAGGAGGAATTGGAAGGCCTCGCGCTTTTCTATCGCCTTGCGAAGAAGATAGGGCGGATCCCCGCGGCGCCCCCCTTGAGATTCCTCGAACTTTCCTGACGGGCCGCCGTGGTAAAATCAGCCATACCCGTTTCTGGAGGGCAGCGATGATAAACAAGGACATGAAGATCGAGGACGTCCTCCGGAAATATCCCCAGACGATCCCGGTATTCGAGCGGTTCGGCATAGATTGCGCCGGCTGCCAGCTCTCCGAGTTCGAGAACCTGGAGCACGGCGCGAGGGTCCACGGGATCGACCTTAAGGAACTGCTTGAAAAGCTGAACGAGACGCTTAAGTCGTGACGCGGCCGGGAGCCCGGCGGGAATACTCGGCCCGGGCGTCGTCCGATTCCCAGACCGTGATCCTGCACAGGCGGGCCGGCGCGGGGATCTTTCCTTCCATCTCTCCGAATATATAGCAGGCGATGTTTTCCGAGGACGGGTTCCGCACGTCGAACGGGGGCATCTCGTTCAGATACATGTGGTCCATCCGGGAAATGATGTCGTTCAGGGCGCCCTTTATCGCCCTGAAATCCATCGCCATCCCCTGTTCGTCCAGCCTTTCGGACTCGACGGTCGCTTCCACGCGCCAGTTGTGCCCGTGCAGCCGATCGCAATTTCCCGCATATTCCCGCAAGCGGTGCGCCGCCGCGAACGACGAGCTTACGGTGAGGGTGTAGACGTCCATATTCACGGCTCCGACAAGGGCGAAAGAACTATCCTGGATCTAGATGTCGATCGCGAGAACCAGTTTCGGATCTCCGTCGCCGCCTTCTCCGCGTAGAGGCTTTTGCGCACGGCCTCCTCGGAGAGCTCGGCAGGGGGCGCGCCCGCGTGCGAGCGTTGTCCGGTTTCACGCCGTACCTCTTCCTCGTTGACTTCTATGAAGACGGCGATGCGCTTCTCGAGGAAATCCCGCACCAGGAGCCTGCGCCGCACGAGGTCGCGGACCTGGGCCTCGGTGACGCCTTCGGCGCAGGCGTGCGCGCATTTCCCGGTCAGCGACAGGGATTCCGCCGCCGAGGACGAGATAGCCGCGTTGTCCACCACTCCCAACCCGAGCTTTTCCGCTTCCTGGATGACCAGCGTATCCGCGATGAGCTTTTCCCTTGCCTGCGAAAGCGACAATTCCTGCGGAGCCTGGCCCGGGACCGTCCCGCAGCGGTAATAACAGGCCTCCCGCGCCACGTCCGACAGGAATATTACCTCCCCGTTTACCGACGCCGCCACGGACTCGACCGCCCGGTATCCTTCAGGGGCCGCCGCGCACGTGCCGGAAAGCGCCAAAAAAAGGCAAAGGAACAGGCAAGGCCGCTTCATACGGTCAGCTCGAAGGATAGATCCAGCGCCGGCGCGGAGTGTGTCAGCGCCCCGATGGAGATCGCGGCCACGCCGGTTCGCGCGTAGTCCTCGACGTTGCCCAGGTCGATCCCCCCGGATGCCTCCAGGAATACGCGGCCTCCGAAGCGCCGCACCGCTTCGCGAACCGCATCGGGAGACATGTTGTCGAGAAGCACCGCGTCGGCCCCCTCCTCGATGGCTTTCCCCGCGTCTTCAATGCTCTCGACTTCGACCTCCACGCGTACGAGGTGAGAGGCGTGACGGCGCGCCGCGGCCACCGCCTGGGGGATCCCGCCCGCAGCGCGTATGCCGTTCTCCTTGATAAGAATGCCGTCGGACAGCGAGAAGCGATGGTTGCAGCCCCCGCCCACGCGGACGGCGTACTTCTCCAGCGCGCGATGAAGCGGGGTCGTCTTCCTCGTGTCGAGGATGCGGGCGCCGTAGGGAGCCGCCTTTTCGACGAACCTGGCGGTCGCCGAAGCGATTCCGGACAGCCGCTGAAGGAAGTTGAGTGCCACCCTCTCGCCGCGCAGAAGCGAACCCGCGGGGCCGCGGGCCTCCCCCGCCCGGTCCCCCTTCGACAGTCGGCGCCCCTCCTCCGCAAACTCCACTTTGACCGCCGGGTCTACCTGCCGGAAAACCTCGGCGGCAACGGGACCGCCGCAGAACAGCCCCGGCGCACCGACGAGAAACACACCGCGCGCCGGCTCCGGAAAAGCGGAGCCGAAGGGATCGCCGAAGGGGGCGTCCTCGCGCAGCGCCCCGCGCACGAGTTCCTCGTAATCGGAGGGGCGGATCACGAAAGGTACCGCGTCACCAGCTCCAGGTTCCTGGACAGCTTCGAAAGCTTGGCTTCCAGGTCGTCCTTCCTCGAGCGGTGGGCCTCGACGATATCCGCGGGCGCGTTAGCCACGAACCTTTCGTTGGAAAGCTTGCCGGTGACGACGGAGAGCTCCGCGCCGGCCTTGTCTACCTCCTTGCGCAGGCGCCTCGCTTCCTGGTCGAAGTCTATGAGCCCCGCAAGGGGAAGGCAGACCTCGATGTCGTTCACGACCGCGGTCGCGTCCTTTACGGGAATGTACTCCGGATCCTTGTGAACCACCCTTTCCGCGCGCGCCAGCCGGCGAAGGATCTCTTCGTGCTCCCGCAGGAACGCAAGATCCTCGACCTTGCCCTTCAGCCGGACCTCCACTTTTTTCGCCGGGGAGACGTTCAGCTCGCTGCGGATGTTGCGCACCGCCCGGATGACTTCCATAAGATGCCCCATGTCCTCTTCGACGTCGACGTCGGTCTTCTCCGGGTCGACCGCGGGGTAACCCTGACGAAGGATGCTGTCCCGCTTCCCCCCCGGCAGCGACTGCCAGATCTCCTCCGTGAGGAACGGTATGAACGGCTGCCCGAGGGCGATTATCGTCTCGAACACCCTGAGCAGAACCGCGCGCTGGTTGCGCCGGACGAGCGGATCGGCCTCGGGGGAAAGGGACGGCTTTATCATCTCGACGTACCAGTCGCAGAACTCGTGCCACGTGAACTGGTAGAAGGCCTGGCCCGCGTCGTTGAAACGGTACTCCTCGATCCCGCGCCGGACCTCGTCTATCACGCGCTGCAGGCGCGAGAGGATCCACCTGTCCACGATCGACAGTTCCTCCGGCAGCTCCCGCGAAGTTTCCGCGTCGACGTGCATGCGGACGAAACGGCCGGCCTGGAAGATCTTGTTCATGAAATTCCGGTATCCTTCCACCCGGTCGTCGGACATACGGATGTCGCGCCCCTGCGCCGCCAGCGCCACCAGCGTGAAACGGAAGGCGTCGGTCCCGTAGCGGTCCATCACCTCCAGAGGATCGATGACGTTGCCGCGGGTCTTGCTCATCTTCTCTCCCCTGGCGTCGCGCACCAGCGCATGGATCACCACGTCGCGGAAGGGGGCCTTGCCGGTGAACTCGATCCCCATCATCATCATCCGCGCGACCCAGAAGAACAGGATGTCGAACCCGGTCACGAGCGCGGACGTCGGGTAGTACCGTGAGAGGTCCGGCGTCGCCTCCGGCCATCCCAGCGTCGAGAAGGGCCACAGCGCCGAGGAGAACCACGTGTCGAGGACGTCTTCCTCCTGCTTCAGATTGCCGGAGCCGCAGGAGGCGCACTTCTCCGGGGGATCCGTCTCTACGGTGGTCTGGCCGCAGTCTCCGCAGTGATGCGCGGGGATCCGGTGCCCCCACCAGATCTGCCGCGAGATGCACCAGTCGCGGATGTTGTCCATCCATTCGAAGTAGGTCTTCTCCCACTGCGGCGGGACGATGCGGGTCTCGCCTTCCCTCACGGCGCGGATCGCGGGCTCGGCCAGGGGCTTTGTCCGCACGAACCACTGGATGCTCTCCGCGGGCTCGACGACGGTCCGGCACCTGTAGCAGTGCCCGACGTTGTGCAGGTAAGGCTCCTCCTTGACCAGGAGGCCTTCGGCTTTCAGCTTTTCCACGACGGCCTCGCGGCACGCAAACCTGTCCATGCCGGCAAAGGCGCCCGCCTCTCCGGTCATCCTCCCGGATTCGTCGATGACCCGCACGGAAGGGAGCTCGTGGCGCCTGGCCACTTCGAAGTCGTTCGCGTCGTGGGCCGGCGTGATCTTCACGGCCCCGGTCCCGAATTCGCGGTCGACCATCCCGTCGGAAATAAGGGGGATCGGCCTGTCCATCAGCGGAAGGCGCAGCGTCGCCCCGACGCGGCCGGCGAACCTCTCGTCGGCCGGGTTCACTGCTACGGCGGTGTCGCCCAGCATCGTCTCCGGACGAGTAGTCGCCACCACGACGCTGCGGCGGCCTGACAGCTCCGGATAGCGGACGAAATAGAGCGCCCCCCGGGTTTCCTCGTAGCTCACTTCAAGGTCGGACAGGGCCGTGCGGCAGCGGGGACACCAGTTGATTATGTAGCGGCCGCGGTAGATCAGCCCCTTCCGGTACAGCCTGACGAACGCCTCGCGCACCGCGCGGGACAGCCCTTCGTCCATCGTGAACCGCTCCCGCTCCCAGTCGCACGACGCCCCCAGGCGTTTCAGCTGGCGCAGGATTACGCCGCCGCTCTCCTCCTTCCACTTCCAGACCCGCTCGACGAACTTTTCCCGTCCAAGGTCCTGGCGGCTTTTCCCCTCGGCTGCCAGCAGCCGCTCGACGACGTTCTGCGTGGCTATACCGGCGTGGTCGGTTCCCGGCAGCCAGAGGGTGTTGCGCCCGAGCATCAGGTTGTAGCGGATGAGCACGTCCTGGAGGGTGACGTTCAGCGCGTGCCCCATGTGCAGGGAACCGGTAACGTTAGGCGGGGGTATTACTATCGAATACGATTCTCCCGGGCGGGCCGGGTCGGCGTGGAAGAACCCGCCTCTCAACCAGAACGCGTACCACTTCTCCTCGATCCCCTTCGGGTCGTAGGCCTTGTCCGTATCCTGGCCTGCCATCAGGAAGATTTTTTCTCGGTCTGCTCGCGGATCCGGGAGATCTCTTCGCGGATCAGCGCCTCCGCGGCCTGCGGGATTACTTCCCACGCCACGGCCTCGACTGATTCACGGATCCTCGCGGAAATTTCCCCGGCGATTCGGTCCATCTGCTCCCAAAGGACTTTTTCCACCGTCTCAGCGGCAACCTTCTCGAAGATATCCTGGGCGCGGGCGGAGAACTGCTCCCGTAACGCGCTCTCGGTTCCGACCGCCGGGGGGGCCGCGGGAACCGGCTCGGGCCAGGGATGCATTTCTTCCGTAAGCGGCCCTTTTTCCTGCATGACCTCAACCTCCTCGAGGTCCTCGAGCTCCTCGAGTTCCTCGACCGCTTCGACCGCCGTGGAAAGGTCGGTCACCGCCTCCGGTGCGTCGGTGAACAGCTCCCCCTCGATATGCGCAACCGCAGTCTCCGGCTCGGGCTCCGGGGCGGCCTCCGCCGAACCAGGCACAGCCGGTTCCGCGGGACCTCCCTCGATCTCGTCCAGGGATACGTCGAACTCCCCGAGGGACAGGCCGCCTTCGGTCTTCTGCGCGGTCAGCGCGGCGCCGGGCAGGAGTTCCTCGCCCCGC
>DATBLU010000220.1:0-3060 GCA_036555205.1 Candidatus Deferrimicrobiaceae bacterium | reverse complement strand
GGCCTGCGAGTTCGACTATTCCGGCACGCAGGCGTGCAAGGCCCTTAAAGAAGAGGGGTACACGGTCGTGCTCGTTAACAGCAATCCGGCGACGATCATGACCGACATGGAATTCGCCGACCGCACCTACATCGAGCCGATAACCCCGGAGATGGTCGGAAAGATCGTCGAGCGGGAGCGGCCGGACGCCCTGCTGCCCACGATAGGCGGGCAGACGGGGCTGAACATCGCCGTGTCCCTTCACGAAATGGGGATCCTGCAGAAATACGGCGTGGAGCTGATCGGCGCGAGCTTCGAGGCGATCCAGAAGGCCGAGGACAGGGACCAGTTCCGGAAGGCCATGTCGAAATTGGGCCTGGTCGTCCCCCGGTCGGGATACGTCAAATCGCTGGAGGAGGCGCTCAGGGTCATCCCGGAGATCGGATATCCGGCGATCATCCGGCCGTCGTTCACCCTCGGGGGGACGGGCGCCGGGATCGCCTACAACCGCGAGGAATACGAGGATGCGGTCCGCTGGGCCCTTGACGCATCCCCGAAAAGGACGGTCCTTGTCGAGCAGTCCGTGATCGGATGGAAGGAATTCGAGCTGGAAGTGATGCGCGACTTGAAGGACAACGTGGTCATCATCTGCTCGATCGAGAACCTCGACCCGATGGGCGTGCACACGGGCGACTCCATCACCGTGGCCCCGGCGCAGACGCTGACGGACAAGGAATACCAGCTCATGCGCAACGCGGCGATACGCATAATCCGGGAGATAGGCGTCGACACGGGAGGAAGCAACATACAGTTCGCCGTCCATCCGGACACGGGGGAGATGGTGGTGATCGAAATGAACCCGCGCGTGTCCCGCTCCTCGGCGCTGGCCTCCAAGGCGACCGGGTTCCCGATCGCCAAGATCGCCGCGAAGCTGGCCGTCGGCTATTCCCTCGACGAGATACGCAACGACATCACTCGCGAGACGCCCGCCTCCTTCGAGCCGACGATCGACTACGTCGTGACCAAGATCCCGCGGTTCACGTTCGAGAAGTTCCCGCAGACGCAGGACCTCCTGGGGACGCAGATGAAGTCGGTGGGGGAGGTCATGGCGATCGGGCGCACCTTCAAGGAGTCGCTCCAGAAGGCGATGCGCTCGCTGGAGATCGGCATGTACGGCTTCGAGGAGGTGCTCCCCGACGGCCTGCCCGGGTCCTCCGCACGATGGAAATTAATCGATGGGAAGCTTCGAAAGCCTAATTCCCAGCGTCTGCTCTTCATCGGGGAGGCGATCAGGGAGGGCTGGAAGATAGAGGAGATCAACCGGGTAACCGGGATCGACGCCTGGTTCCTCGAGAACATCAGGCAGATCATCGCGGCGGAGGATGGAATCCGCGGGGGAGCGGCAGGGCTTCGCGCATCGGCCGCAGGGGCCGATCTTTCCGAAGACGCGGCTTCGCTCCTGTCCCGCGCCAAGTCGTTCGGGTTTTCCGACCGCAGGATCGGGAAACTGGCGGGCACCGGAGAAGACGCGGTCAGGCAGATTCGCCGGCGCGCGGGGATCGTCCCGGCATTCAAGAGGGTCGACACGTGCGGCGCGGAGTTCGAGGCGTTTACTCCTTACCTTTATTCCTCCTATGACGCGCAGGACGAGGCGCGTCCCACCGGCAGGAGGAAGATCGTCATCCTCGGGGGCGGGCCCAACCGGATCGGGCAGGGGATAGAGTTCGACTACTGCTGCGTGCACGGCTCTTTCGCGCTGCGCGAAGAGGGATTCGAGACGATCATGGTCAACTGCAACCCCGAGACCGTATCCACCGATTACGACACTTCGGACCGCCTTTACTTCGAGCCGCTGACCAAGGAGGACGTCCTCGCGATCATAGAGGAGGAGAAGCCGGAAGGAGTCATCGTACAGTTCGGGGGGCAGACGCCCCTGAAACTCGCGGTCCCGCTGGAGAAGGAAGGAGTGCCGATCCTGGGCACCTCGCCTGACAGCATAGACCGGGCCGAGGACAGGGAGAGGTTCAAGGAGTTGCTGGACCTGCTGAAGCTCAGGCAGCCCCCGAACGGGATCGCCCGCTCGACCGGGGAGGCCGTGGGCATCGCATCGCGGATCGGGTATCCGGTCCTTCTGCGCCCGTCGTACGTGCTGGGCGGCCGCGCCATGGAGATCGTCCACGACGAGGAGGGGCTGCGGAAATACCTGACCCATGCGGTGCAGGCTTCGGAGGAGCGACCGGTCCTGATAGACAAGTTCCTGGAGGACGCCATCGAGATAGACGTCGACGCGATTGCGGACGGCGACACGGTGGTCATCGGCGGGGTCATGGAGCACATAGAGGAGGCCGGGGTCCACTCAGGGGATTCGGCCTGTTCGCTGCCCGCGCACTCCATCTCCGGGGAGACGGTGCGGGAGATCGCGAGGCAGACGAAGGCTCTTGCGAAGGAGCTCCGGGTCGTCGGGCTTATGAACGTCCAATTCGCCATCCAGAAGGGGGAGATATACATACTGGAAGTGAACCCGCGCGCTTCGCGCACCATACCGTTCGTCAGCAAGGCGATCGGGGTGCCGCTTGCCAAGCTCGCGGCGAAGGTCATGGCCGGGAGGAAGCTCGCTTCCCTCGGTTTCACGGAAGACGTGACCCCGAAGCACATAAGCGTCAAGGAAGCGGTGTTCCCCTTCATCAAGTTCCCCGACGTGGACACGATACTGGGGCCCGAGATGAAATCGACCGGCGAGGTGATGGGGATCGACACCAACTTCGGAAAAGCGTTCGCCAAGGCGCAGATCGCCGC
The DNA here is from genome assembly GCA_036555205.1 of Candidatus Deferrimicrobiaceae bacterium. GTDB lineage: Bacteria > Desulfobacterota > Deferrimicrobia > Deferrimicrobiales > Deferrimicrobiaceae > FEB-35. The sequence goes on along the minus strand of DATBLU010000220.1, from coordinate 285 downwards.
GGGGATGATGCTTCCGCGAAGCGGAAAGGCGTTCATAAGCGTGCGGGACGAGGACAAGAACGGAGTTCTTCCGGCTGCGAGGATGCTGCACGAAGCCGGCTTCATCATCATCGCGACCGGCGGAACTGCCGAATTCATGACGCGGAACGGGATACCGGCGGAAACGGTCCTCAAGGTCAACGAAGGGCGCCCCCACGTCGCCGACCTGATAAAGAACGGGGATGTCGCGCTGGTGATCAACACTCCGCTGGGCGCGCAGTCGAAGGCCGACTCGTTCTACATCCG
>DATBLU010000212.1:0-3194 GCA_036555205.1 Candidatus Deferrimicrobiaceae bacterium | reverse complement strand
TTCCGGCCATACTGGGCTCACGCGGACGATTCTCTCCCGTTCAGAAGCCCTCCGAACACGCCGTTCGTCGATCCGCTGCCGATTCCGCCAGTCATGCATCCTGTGACACTCGATCCGTTGCCGACGGAAGGGACGAACCCCGTCCCATCGGCGGTCACCGGATTTTCGGAGGTGACCCGTCCCGACCACCAGCGCTGGAACGAGTTCCCCGCGCCCACGATGTACGAGAGCGTCGAGGTGGCGGTGAAGCACAACTTCTACCCCGCAAGCGACGGGGTCCCGCCTTCCACCGTATGGACCTTCTACGAGCCTTCGACGAATACATTCGGCCCCCTGCGGATCAAGGCACAGTACGGGGAACCGATATTGCACAGGATCCACAACGCTCTCCCCGAGGACAACGGGGGATTCGGTAAAAACGTGACCACCACCCACCTTCACAACGGGCACCTTGCCTCGGAGTCGGACGGCGGGCCGCTCGACGGCTACGAGGCGGGGCTCTTCAAGGACTTCCATTGGCCCAACGTCCGGGCTGGCTTCGCCAGCACCCACCTGACTAGCGTCCTGAACGGGAAGGAGGTCCAGGGCGACTTCCGCGAAACCCTGGGCTTCATGTGGTTCCACGACCACGAACACGATTTCACGGCGCAGAACACCTACAAGGGGCTGGCATCCTTCTACACGCTTTTCAGCAAGGACATCCTCCTGGACACTGACGACGAGACGACCGGCCTGCGGCTCCCCAGCGGGGAGTACGACATCCCGATGCTCATCATGGACAAGGTTTTCGATCCCTTGACGGGACAGCTCTTCTTCGACCTGTTCAACCTGGACGGAATACTCGGAGACAAGGATACCGTCAACGGGAAGATCCAGCCGTATCTCGACGTCAAGCGTCGCAAGTACCGCTTCCGGTTCCTTGTCGGCGGCCCCTCCCGCGTATATCAACTGTTCCTGAGCAACGGGCAGCCATTCATTCAGATCAGCAACGACGGCAACCTGTTGCCCCGGCCGCTGGTGCGCCGCAGCATGCGGCTCCAGGTGGCGGAGCGCGTGGACGTGATAGTCGATTTCTCCAAGGCGAAAATCGGGGACAGGATCTACCTCCAGAACCGCCTTGAACAGGAGGACGGCCGGGCGCCCACGGGGAAGCTCATCGCGCCGACCGGCCTCGTCGAGTTCAGGGTGGTGGGGGATGCGCCGGACGAAAGCGTTGTGCCGGCCACGCTGCTCGAGCTTCCGAACAGGAACGTCCCTATCGCGCGCAGACGCGAATGGAAGTTCGACCGGTCGGGGGGCGCCTGGTCGGTGAACGGGGTCTTCTTCAACGAGGAGGTAAGCGCTTTCATCAGGCAGAACACGGCCGAGATCTGGACTTTCAAATCGCCCGGCGGCTGGGTCCACCCGGCCCATCCCCACAGCGAGGAGTTCCAGATAATCAGCAGGAACGGGAAATCTCCGCCCGTCGAGGAAATCGCCAGGAAGGACATGGTCGGGGTCGGAGATGCCGTCTTCGGCACCGACAATTCCTCGGAGGCCAGGATTTTCATCCAGTTCCGCGACTGGCTCGGCGACTACCCCATGCATTGCCACAATACCGTGCACGAGGACCACGGGATGATGATCCTGTTCAAGCTGGTGGCATAAGGAAAGGAGGGAGACATGGATCGCAGACAATTCCTGGGAGCGCTTGCCGTCGCCGCTTTGGGAACCGCCGGCCTTGGCGTATCCGCGCCCGGTCCGGAGACGGCGGAGAAAAAGAAATATTCCAGTGTTCCGACCTCCGAGCGGCGGCGGCGGCGGTTCCGGAACGTCGCGCTTACGACCCACGAGGGGAAGCAGGTCCGTTTCTACGACGATCTCATCAAGGGCAAGACCGTCCTAATGAACTTCTTCTACACGAACTGCTCGGGAGAGAGCCTGTGCCCCATGGCCACGGCGAACCTGGCGCGGGTCCAGAAGCTCCTGGGAAAACGGGTCGGGAAGGACATATTCATCTATTCGATCACGCTTGACCCGGAGCACGACACGCCGACGGTCCTCAAGCGGTACGCAAGGGGTTTCGGGGCCGGGCCGGGCTGGCTGTTCCTAACCGGAGAAAAATCGGACATCGAGACCCTGAGGCGCAGCCTGGGCGACGTGGACCCGGATCCCGCAAAGGACCGGGAAAAATCGACGCACACCGGGATGCTGCGCTATGGAATCGAGCCGCTTGAGCGGTGGGCTGCATGCGCGAGCCTGACCAAGCCCGAATGGATCGTCAAGAATGTGTCCCGGATGGAGCCCGGGAAGACGCGGACAAACGCCTGGATCCCGAAGGGGCCGGCGGCGCCCGCGGCATGAAAAAGGATCGGCCAGGTCCGTCGAATCCGGGCACCCTGCTGAAGGGGGCCCGGATTTTTTTATCACTCCTTGCCGGAGGCCTTCCCCTGGAAGACGACCTCGACGCGAAACGTGAACGCCATGGCGGAAGTGTAGGCGCCGGCGGCGTTCCTTGGCCAGGAAATCTCCGGCTCCAGCTCGAAAAAGAGCCAGCTCCGCAGTATATTGCGCCGGTATCGGGAGTATATCTTGTAGCTATCGATCACGGCGACCGGACGCGTGCTGCCGAAAACGCCGCCCGCCAGGGAGATCGCGCTCAAGGGGGAAAGCTCCCGCAGCGCGGACAGTTCGGAGCCCCATTCAAGTCCCCTGCTTTCCTGGGCCAAAGTCCCTGAATTTGCCCATCGAAGGAGCGTCTTCGGCCCCAGCTGACGTTCCAGGACCACCTCGGTGGTTTCCCCGAATCCGATCGAATCCTTCCAGAAGACGGTTTCTCCGAACCTGGCCATGGAAAATTCTCCCAGGCGCTTGGTGTACAGGAACCGGCCCCGCACGAACGATTCCACCGGAAGCTTCACGCGGATCCCGGCGCCGAAAAAGAGATCGACATCGGGCCTCTTGAGAATTACGTAGCGCAGTTCCGTATTGACGAGGCGGGTGTTCTGAAGCGTCCGGTCGAAGCCGGGAATCCCCGGATCCTCGGGGAGTCCGGGCGCGGGCTCGGCCTCGGTTTCCCCCGAGACGACCAGGTGCAGCCGCTCGCTGATCTTGGGCAGGCGCAGGCTGACTCGCGCCGTCGTGAGGAACTTGAACCTGCCGCCCTCGTCCCACCGCACGGTATTCCGCCACCGGAGCAGGAACTCGGGCCGCCG
>DATBLU010000205.1:0-11465 GCA_036555205.1 Candidatus Deferrimicrobiaceae bacterium | reverse complement strand
GCTCGAGCGGGCCGCCGATCTCCTGGCGGAAAACAGGATCCACCGGCTCCCGGTCGTCCGGGAAGGCAAGCTCGTCGGGATAATATCCGACTCGGATATCCGGAACGCCGCATTGCGGGATTCCTCCCGGGGAGCCGCCGGAGTCGGCGGAAGATCGGTAGGGGAAATCATGACCCGGGAGGTCATAACGGTAACCCCATGGGACACGGTCGAGGATGCTCTCCTGGTGCTTCAGAAGAAGCGGCTCGGGGCTCTTCCGGTCGTCGAAGGAAACCGCGTTGTCGGGGTCATTACCAAGGCGGACATCCTGGCGGCCCTCGTGGAGACGCTGGACATCGAGGGGATCGGCGCCAGGATCGAGATCCTCCTCCCCCGGGATTCCGCATCGGTGCGGAAGCTGGTCGGCCTGATCGACGAGCGGGGGATCGACGTCCGAAGCCTGGTGCTTGCGCCTCACCGCGACCGGTTCGCCGCGTTCCTGCGCGTCGTTACGATCGATGCGCCGGCCGTCAAGGCGGCCCTGCGCGAGGCGGGGTTCACGGTGGCGGAACTCGAGGATTTTCTCGACTGACACCCTTTTTTGCCGACGCTCATCCGGCCGGATTAAACGTAAAGTATCCGTTCTTCCCGACTGCTGCGGACGGCAAGCATCAGGGTCAGGTAGTCGCGCAGATGCCGTGTGAGCAGGAAGTTCTCCCGGACGAATTCCCGTCCGATATTACCCATTTCCTTGGCCCGTTCGCTGTGGTGCAGCAGATAGCGGATGCGGTGGGCGGCCCCCTCGGGCGTGTTCACGAGGAATCCGGTATGGTGGTTGACCACCTGGAGGCGGATCCCCCCCACGTCGCCGCCGATCACAGGCTTCCCCTTCCACATCCCCTCGGTGACCGTGAGACCGAACCCTTCGCGGGTAGATTTCTGCAGGACGATGTCGGCCATCCGCTGGAGGGCGTTGATCGTCTTGTGCGCTCCCGATGGCAGGAGCAGGACGTGGATATCGGGGGCCCCATCCGCCGCCTCCATCACGTCCTCCAGGACCGCCTTCCCTTCCGGGTCGTCGGTCGCCCCGCCTCCGGCCAGGACCAGCTGCACGGGGATCACCTTGCGGACCAGCCGGCACGCCTGGATCACCCCGATCGGGTCCTTGAACCGGTCGAATCGCGAGACCTGGACGAGCAGCGGCCGTTCCGGGTCGATCCCGAATTCCGAACGCGCGCTCTCGATCTCCCCGGGGGCAAGCTCCCGGTTTTTCTCGCTAAGCGGGTCGATGCTCGGGGGGACCAGGAACTGCGGATGCGGCAGGTGCTGGGCGAATTCCGCCATCGAGAAGATGCTCGCGTCGTACCGGTCCACGATCGTGCGCAGGACCTTCCAGACCGGGCGGAACGGGCGGCTGATGTCGATGTGGGCGCGCCAGATCCACTTCCCCTTGCGGCCCGGGCAGAGCTTCAGCAGATGCGCCGGCTGGGGGTCGTGGATGATGACGATGTCAGCCTCCTCCAGCACGGGCCGAAGCCGCTCCGCGTTCTTTTCGTTTTCGTCCTGGTAGATCCTCCAGTCCTTTTTCGCCAGGTCGACGGGCTTGCCCTGTAGGCCGTTGTGGATGTCCTTGGTGATCTCGAAGAACCGGGGAGCGCCGTGGATCACCTCCCAGGAAGCGTCCACCCCCACGTCCCGCATGAGGGGGACCATCCACTCAAGGATCTCGGCGACGCCGCCGCCTTCCCGGGTGGAGTTCACGTGGACTACACGAAGGCCGGAAAGCTTCTCCCCCAGCCGCCGCAGCTGGGTCACGGCGGAGGAGCCGGCGACCGCCTCGTAGGCGGCGAGCAACGGGCTCATGTCTCTCCTCCCGTCTGAGCAAGCGCTTCCACGAGCTCCTTGCGCAGGTGGGCAAGGCTGTGGAATTGGACGTCTATCGATCCCAGCGAGCGAAGGTACGGCGCGTAGTCCTCCCCCTTCTCCAGGAGCCATGCGGAAAAATCGTCCTTGCCTACCGGGGGGCGGCGCAGCGCCTCAAGGAAGTGGAAGTATATGCTGCCGTTGGTCATCCTCCGGATGGCGGAGGCCAGCTCCCGGGGATGCTGGATGCGCTCGCCGGTATCGAAGACGACGGTCGTGGCCTGCTTGAAGAGGAACTCATCGCCGTGCCGGACCCAGGGGACCATGGAGAGCTCCCCGAGCCGGTCGTCGATGATGTCGAGCGTGGCCGTCCGCAGTTCCTCCATGCCGCCTTCCGCGTACGGGTCCAGGACGCCGAGCCGCTCCGCGAGCACGCGGTCGCCCAGGTAGAGCTTCGACCAGACCGCGAAGTCGTTCCGGTAGTCGGGATCGTCGAACGTAGGGCGCAGCGTGGTCTCGCAGAAGTGGTGGTACAGGACATCCACGCCGCACGCCGCGATACGGTCCCGAAGCTCCCGCAGGTTCATCGCGGGGGCGACCCCGCTCATGCGTATGAGCAGTGCGCAGTCCTTTACCTCGAATGGGGCCATCTAGCCTTCCGACCTCCCTTCCGACGCCTGATCCGCCGCCCGGCCAAGGCCCGCCATCGCCCGCACGGCGCGCGCAAGGCTTGCCGGCCCGTCGACGTGGCGAACGCCCGTCACGCATATCCCGTTCCCCACGGCCATCGCCTTTCCCTTCATCGCGATCACCCACCGCATGGCCGCGGCGTCGTTTTCGTCGTCGCCTGCATAGAAGATGCGTCCCCCGGAAGGGTGGAATCGGAGGAGCCCGCAAAGTTTCCGGATGCCGAAGGACTTGTCCGCGGAAGGGAGAAGCTGCACCTCCGCCGCCGCCGGGCCCGAAAAAACCCGGATCCCCGAAAGACGCTCCAACTCCGGTAAAAGGGAGTGCACCGCGTCGAGCCTCTCGGGCGGAACCCGGCGGAAATGCACCGCCAGGGACCACCGCTTTTCTTCGATCTCCACGCCCGGCACCGATGATATCTTCGACAGCAGGGGAAGAACCGCCCCGCGCGTATTGTCCCGCCTCGCTTCCGCCGCTTCCCCCGGCCCGATCCGGTGGCCCGCCGGAAGGCGCCACTCCAGGCCGCTGCCCCCGCCCAGAAAAAGGTTTCCGACCGGGATCCGCCCGGCAAGGTCTTCGATGGAGCGGCTCGAAAGGACGGCCACCCGGCTTCCGGGGTCCCCCGAAAGCTCTTTGAGCAGCGCGCGCGATGCCGGGTGCAACTGCGCGGCGTTTCGGTCCGGAACCAGGGGGGAGAGGGTCCCGTCGAAGTCGAAGACCCACAACCGCGGAGATCCGCCGACGCGGCTCAATGGATAGTCTCGCGCAGCTTGCCGCGCTTGCGCATTCCGGCGGCGTCCAGAAGCATACGCCCCGCCCATCTATAGACGTTGAATTCGCGGATCAGGCCGCGCATGATCCGCATGCGGTCGCGCTGCTCCGCCATCTCCATGGTGAGCGCCAGGTGCAGCGCGGCGGCGCACTGGTCGATGTTGTAAGGATTAACTATCAGCGCTTCGGGCAGCTCCCGGGAGGCGCCCGTGAACTGGCTCAAGACCAGCACGCCCCGATCGTCGTCGCGCGACGCCAGGAACTCCTTGGCCACCAGGTTCATGCCGTCGTGGAGGCTGCTCACGTAGCACACGTCCGCCGCGCGGTAATGCTCGTAGACGTCCGGCGGCTCGTGGTGCTCCACCTTCAGCAGGATGGGAGGCGGACCTCCGAAGGCGAAGCGGCCGTTGATCTTGTCGGCCAGCGCGCGGACGCGTGCCTCGAACTCCTGGTATTCCCCGATCTTGGAGCGGCTTGGCGCCGCGATCTGGATGAAGCTGAACCTGCCGATCCAGCGCGGCTCCATCTCCAGCAGGCGTTCGACCGCGTGAAACCGCTCGATTATCCCCTTGGTGTAGTCGAGTCGGTCCACGCCGATGCCGAGGAAATGATTCGGCGGCAGATCGTTTCGGCGACGCACCTCGGAGCGGCACTCCGGGACCGGAGTGCGGGTCAGGGCTTCGCCCGGCGGCCATTCGATCGAAATCGGATAGCGCTTGACGGCCGTCGTCTTGCCGCCGTAGGTCACCTCGAACGTCTCCCGGTCCACGCGCGCCTCCAGCGTCCTGTCCACGGTATCGAGGAAGTTGTTGCAGTGGAAGCGGGTGTGGAAGCCCAGGATGCTGCTGCCCAGGAGGCCGTCCAGCAGCTCCTCGCGCCAAGGGCAGATCGCGAACGCTTCCGGATTCGGCCAGGGGATGTGCCAGAAGGTGATGACGGTTGCGTCGGGCAGCGTCTCCCGGATCATGCGCGGCAGCAGGGCGAAGTGGTAGTCCTGCACCAGGACGATCGGGTCCGGGGTCTTGGCCTCCTCGGCGACGGCGCGGGCGAATTTGCGGTTCGCCTCGATGTACTGCTTCCGGTCGTCGGCGCGGAAGGTCGGGCGGACGTGGGCGATGTGGCACAGGGGCCACAACCCCTCGTTGGCGAAGCCGTAGTAATAGCCCGCCTCCTCCTCTTCCGTAAGCCAGACGCGGCGGAGGCTGTAGGCGGGCTTCCCGGGGGGAACGGCGACCCGGTCGTGGGCGTCCACCGCTTCGCGGTCGGCGGTTCCGCTTCCGTGGGCGATCCACGTCCCCGAGCAGGCGCGCACGATCGGCTCCAGCGCGGTGACCAGCCCGCTCGCCGGCCGGGACACCTCGACGCGGCCGCCGCGGCGCATGTGCAGGTACGGCTCGCGGTTGGAGACGACCAGTACGTCCTCGCCGCGCAGGTCGTTGCGCAGGATGGCGCGCAACGCCTCGGGCGACCAGGTCACCTGGCTCTCGTCGCGTGCCCGGTACTCGGACTCCATGTCCCGAATGAGCGTGCGCAGGTCTCCTTCGATTGGTCGCAGCTCGGGCGCCGTGGACGGGGCTTCCGCCGCGGGCAGGCGCAACAGCCCCTCGCCCCGCAGCAGGGCGCGGACCCCCTTGACCCAGCCCCGCAAGCTCAGCTGCGCGATCACTACCGTGATGAGCGATACGATCGCGCCCAGACCGATGAACAGGTAGAACACGTACCGCTTCGTTTCCTCGCTGCGGCGCTGCACGAAGCTCATGTCGTGCACCAGCACGAGGCTGCCCAGCCGCATGCCCTCCGCCTCCACATCGACGACGGAAACGTGCAGCGGCCCCTTCTCGATCTGCAGGAGCTGACGCGAAGAATCCGCGAACCTGACAAGGTCTTTGCAGCCTATCTCGTCGGGAAAAGTCGCGGTCGCGATCGGCGCGCCGCCGGAAGCCCCGCAGAACCCGAGCGCATAGATACGCTCATCCTGGATGATCTTGTTGAACAGATTGAGCGTCCGGGCCTCCGATCCGCTGCTCAACGTGTCCTGGATCGAATCATTGATGGCTGTTGCGATAAGGCTCGATCTCATGTCCAGGTCGCGCACGAACCACCGCAACGTCAGCCGGTCGACCAGCGGCACTACCGCATATGCGATGGCGGCCAAGGCCAGAACCAAGGGGATGATGAATCGCAAGTACAAACGCATGGCCGCCTCCCTTCCTGTCGTCAGGTGCCATGCACTGCGTCCTGACCATCGGGATCGCCCCTTTGACGGGGTATCCGACGCCGGGCTACGGTTTTCGGTCCCTCCTCTTGGGACAGTCGCCGCTCCCGGGAAGGTTCACCTCTACGGAGACCGCGCGCCTGTCGGGCAAGGATCGCGAACGGGTCGTGAGGCCCCGCGACTCCAGCCGATCGAGGATTCCAACAACCGTCGACGGGTGGAGGTACATCATTGTTATAATACAAATTATTTGTATCATAACCAATGGGTTGGCCCCCCGGAGGAGACGGATTCGGCATGCGCGAACGCCTCAATGCCGCCCTTCCCGTCGCGGCGGAATCCTTCCGCCGGTGGATTTTCCGCGCCGTCGGCGCTCTCCGCATCGGAGACCAGACCTTCCACATTCTTCTCGCGAGCGCGATCGGGACTCTGGCGGCCCTGGGCACGGCGGCCTTCCTGCATCTGATACGCTTTGCGGAGGGCTTTTTCTTCGGGACGCTCTTTCCCGCCATGGGTTCCCGGCCTTACCTGATTTTTCTTCTGCCCGCCCTTGGAGGATTGCTGATCGCTCCCCTCCTCCATTTCTTCCCGTCTCAGACCGAAGGCGTCGGCATCCCGTACGCCATGGAATCCGTTGCGCTCCGCGGAGGGATATTCCGACTCCGGGCGGTGGCGCTGCGCACGGCCGCCGCCATCGTGACGATCGGCTCCGGGGGCTCCGCCGGAAGGTTCGCTCCGGGGGCGGTGCTCGGAGCGGCGGTGGGTTCGGGGGTCGGAAGGTTCTTCCGGGTCTCGGGAGAACGGATGAGAAGCCTGGTCGGGTGCGGGGCCGCGGGAGCGATCGCGGCGGTGTTCAACGCTCCGATCGGCGGGGTATTCTTCGCCCTCGAGGTTCTCCTGGGCGACTTTTCCGCCCAGACGTTCGCCCCCATCGTGATCGCTTCAGTCGTCGCCACGGCGGTATCGCGCGCATTCATCGGCGACCTGCTGCTCCTCGGGGGGGCTCCCCCCATCGAACTCGGCTCTGCGTCCCAGATCGGGCTCTGCGCCTTACTGGGTGCGGCTTGCGGCGGCGCCGCGGTCCTGTTCGTCCGGACGATGGACTCGGCGGAAGAACGGTTCTCTTCCTCCCGGATCCCCCACTGGCTGCGGGCCGCCATCGGCGGCGCAATGACGGGAATGATCGCGATCCAGTTCCCCCAGGTACTCGGCACCGACTTCAAGTCGCTGGACGCGGTGGTGCGAGGCGAGCTTCCATGGCTGCTCGCCATGCTGATAGCGTCCCTGAAGATCGTGGCGACTTCGCTCACGCTGGGATCCGGCGGCTCCGGCGGCATCGTCGGACCTTCCCTCTTCATAGGGGGTATGATGGGGGCGTCTGCGGGGAGCATCTTCACGGCATGGATTCCCGCCCATGCCGGTGTACTCGGCGGCTACGCCCTGGTCGGTATGGCCGCCTTCCTTGCGCCGGTCATCGGCGCTCCCCTGACCTCCATCCTGATCCTGTTCGAGATCACGGGGGACTACGAGGTCATACTCCCCCTCCTGGCCGCCGTCATGGCGTCGATGCTCGTTTCAGGGCGGTTCTCCCGGTTCTCCCTCTACACCTTGAAACTGCACAAGAAGGGAATCGACCTCGCGGGAGGCAGGGAAGAGGGGATCCTCAAATCGCTGCGCGTAAAGGACCTGATGCGCCGGGAGGTCCACACCGTGGCGCCTACGGCGACTTTCCACGAGCTGTCCGACCGCTTCCTGGAAGCTCCCGTGGACTATTTGTACCTGACAGGCGATGGCGGGGAACTGACGGGGGTCGTCTCCTTCACGGACATACGGCCCTATCTCAGGGAGGAAGGGCTTGCCCCGTTCGTCCTGGCAAGGGACGTCGCGACTCCGAACCCGGTGGCCGTCAATCCCGAGGAAACGGTCCATGACGCCCTGGTCAAGTTCGGCTACAGGAACGTCGCGCAACTTCCGGTCGTATCCGACCCGCACTCCCGGAAACTGATCGGGGTGCTCCACCGCAAGGAGATACTGGATGCATACCAGAAGAAGATCGTTTCCGGCGAGCGTCGCGGGGAATCCCGGGAGCCGCCGTTTCGATGACGGGGAATAGGACTCCCGGCGCCGCCACATGAGGCAGGAGGTGATGCTTTCCAGGTGCAGCCGCGTTAAATACTTATTATTGTAGAAGCGGCGGGTGACCCCCGCCGCCATCCCACACCCTATCCGACGGGAGGCGGACACAAAAATGAGGCGGCGCTCCCGGGTCCTTTTTGCCATCTTGATGGTGCTGCCCGCCGCGGCGTTCGCCGCGGGCGAAGACCCTTCGGTGCCTCTCCTTCTTTATCTGGTCCTCATCCTTCTGGCCGCCAAATTGATGGGACACATCGGGGTCCTGCTGGGCCAGCCTTCCGTACTTGGGGAGATTTGCGCCGGTATCCTGCTCGGGAATCTCGGCCTGCTGGGTCTCCAGGGATTCGATGGGATGGCCTCGGATCCCTATGTCGACATCCTGGCGCGTATCGGGGTGGTGGTTCTCCTATTCGAGGTCGGGCTTGGGTCTACCGTCCGGGACATCCTGGGCGTGGGGCTCTCCTCCCTTCTCGTGGCGGTCCTGGGTGTAGCGGCTCCTTTCGGGCTTGGATGGATGGTCGGTGCATGGCTGCTTCCCGGGGCCTCCCCCTACGCCCATGCCTTCCTGGGCGCAACATTGTGCGCGACGAGCGTCGGTATAACCGCGCGCGTGCTCCAGGACATCGGAAAATCGCAGGGGAAGGAGGCGCGGATCATCCTTGGGGCCGCGGTGATCGACGACGTCCTTGGCCTCATAATACTTGCCTCCGTCTCGGGGATCATACTGGCGGCGGAGGGGGGGAAACCTTTGGGGCTATGGCCGCAGGCGGAAATCGCCCTGAAAGCAGGGGGTTTCCTGGCCGGCTCGCTCCTGCTTGGGGCCCTCTTGACGCCGAAGATCTTTTCCGCGGCCGCAAAGCTGCGCGGCCCCGGGGTACTGGTCGGCGTCTCGCTGGCCTTCTGTTTCCTTCTTGCCTTCCTGGCGGGAGAGGCCGGACTGGCTCCCATCGTCGGGGCGTTCGCCGCCGGACTGATCCTGGAGCCGGTCCACTTCCAGTCATTCGGGGAGCGGAACATCCACCAGCTTGAGGATACCGTAAGGCCATTGTCGGAATTCCTGGCGCCCGTTTTCTTCGTCCAGATGGGGGCCAAGGTGGACCTGCGGGTGTTCTCCTCCATGGACACGCTGTGGCTCGCATTCGCATTGACGGCCGCCGCGATCATCGGGAAACAGGTCTGCTCGCTGGGGGTCCTCGGTAAGGGAGTCAACAGGTGGGCCGTCGGGTTCGGCATGATCCCCCGCGGAGAGGTGGGGCTTATATTCGCCAGCATAGGGGCGGCGCTTGTTCTTGGCGGGGAGCGGATCATCGACGCCACTACCTATTCCGCGGTCATCATCATGGTCCTGCTTACGACCCTCGTCACTCCTCCGCTTCTGAAATGGTCCCTGATCCCCCGGAAGCGCTCCGGAGAAGCGGACTGACGGTCACCCGGCGGAACGCAGGATCAGCAGGTTCAGGATGTAGACGGCCAGGATCCCGATCGAGTCCCAGGCCAGGAACAGCTGCTTTTTCTCGGCCCTGTACGTAAGTCCGATGACGGCGATGGCGGTCATCGCCGTCGCAGACAGGGCCGGGACGATGTGGTGGGGATCGACGAAGGAAAGGATGGGTCCCCGGGCGAAGAAAATATCGTCCGCGGCCAGGATCAGGCCCACGTTGACCAGGTTGCTCCCGAAAAGGCCGCCGATCGCGAGATCGATCGATCCCATCCTGACGGCGGCAATCGAAACAACCACCTCCGGCAACGACGTGGACATGGAGATCAGGATGTTGCCGACGAAGGTCTGGCTCAGGCCGGTGGACACGGCGATCCCCTTGCCGATCATCGGCAGGAAGACGGCCGCCGCGACGACCGCGGCCGCGCTCGCGCTGAAATTCAACAGGACGGACTTCAGGCGTATGTCCCTGTATTCGGGCTCCACGACGGTTTCCTTGACGAGCGCGGATATCCGCCTCTTCTCGTAGACGAAGACAAGTCTCATTGCCAGGAGGTACAGGACCGGGAATAGGAGAGTATACGGCCCGATCCAGCCGAACGGGGAAGACCCGCCCGAAAGGAACAGGCCCAGGGCGGCGACTATCAGAAGGAGAATGCCGAATCCTGCGGCAAGGGTGTTCCCGTGGTGGGCCTTCGCGGAAATCGGCTGGGGACCGTGAAAGACGTCCAGAAACGCCACGATAAGCAGGTTGAAGACGCAGCTTCCCAGGACGTCCCCCACGGCTATGTCGGGGACTCCCGCGTAGGTGACCGCGCTCAATCCCGTGACGAGTTCCGGAAGGGAAGTCACGGAGGCCAACAGGACGACGCCGATCCAGGTCCGGCCGAGTCCCGTCTTCCACGCGATGATGTCGCCGTATCGAGTCAGGCGCGCTCCCGCGAAAACGATGACGGCCGTGCAGGCAGCGAACCCGAGCCACAGCATGTCGTCCCCGCTTTCCCCTACGGTGCAAATTAGTATCATGGAATCAACTGAATGCACCACCCCCCTTCGCACCGGATCGTTCCCGCATACAGGAGCCTCGTGATCCGGCGTGCGAACCCGGCACTGACCTCGAATCATCGAAACTGAAGGGGGCAGCCGGAACGTGTTTTCCCTTGTCTCCGCTGCACGGTCGAAGGGATGAAGCTCGATCGGGGAAGAACACGGATGGTGGAAAAGTACGGAGAGATCCGGGAGGAAGCGCGGATTATCGCCGTACGCGGGGTGGGGTACCGCCTCAAGCAGATCCTGGCCCGTTGGATGATGGACGTACCCGAGGTCTGGACGCTCGACGGCGGGGAGTTGGGGGAAGACAGGTACTGGATAAGGTTCCTCGACGCGGATGACCGATACGTAGTCGTCTTCGAGTTCAACGGTGAATTCGACATCCTGGCGGAAATGCGCGTGGACAGCATGGCATGGGAGGGAGAGAGCTTCTTCACTTCGCGCACGCGGTGACCGCATGCGAAACGGTCGCGGATGCGCCGGCAAGCGGGCGCACCTTGCCGATACCCGGTTTTGTGGTATCTTTCCCCCATGAACGGTTCCCTGTTCATCCGGTTTATCGTCCTTTTTTCCGGATTGGCCGCGCTTTCCGGCTCCCTGCCCGCTCTCGCGGCCGGCACCTCCTCGCAACAGGCGATCCGGGTCGGAATCCTCGCGCCGCTGTCCGGGCCGTTCGCCTCGGGCGGCTCCTCGTTCCTTCAGGCCGCCACCCTCGCCGTTGAACGTGCCAACTCCGGCGGGGGCGTCATGGGGCGGCGCGTGGAGCTGGTTGTTGCCGATACGCAGGGGCGCGTCGACGTTTCCAAATCCGAGGCGCTGCGCCTGATCTCGCGGGAGAGGGTCTTCGCCATCGTCGGCGCCTACCTGTCCGAGGAGACCGTCGGCGCGATCGAAGCGGCCGTGGCGGCACGCAAACTCCTCGTCGTGCCTGTGGCCGCCACCGCCGAGATCACCGACGGAGTTAAAAAAGACTACTCCCGCCACCGGTACGTATTCCGGGTCAGCTATTCGATCCCGCAATGGGCCGCAATGATGTCGGAGTTCCTGATCCAGCGGCGGGTCCGGACCTATGCATTCGTAGGGGCATCCATACGCTGGAACCGGGAACTGGCCGATGCGCTCAAGAAGACGCTTGCTTCGAAAGGGATCGCGCCCGTTTACGAAGCCTTCTACAGCCCGCGCAACCCGGCGTTCGAGCCGGTAGCCGTAGCGGCGGCGGCGGCGGCCCCCGACATCCTGGTCCTCGGGGATCCGGGGAAGAATTCGGTCGTTTTCGTCAAGCGGTTCAGGGAAGGGGGCAGCGGGATCCCGATACTTTCCGTGGGCGGG
>DATBLU010000173.1:0-1767 GCA_036555205.1 Candidatus Deferrimicrobiaceae bacterium | reverse complement strand
ATCGCGCTGGTGCGCGAGGGCGAGACGATGCTGTTCGACTGCGGCGAGGGGACCCAGCGCCAGATGATGCGCTACGGGGTGAGCTTCGCGTTCCGGGAGATCTACTTCACCCACTTCCACTCCGACCACCTGCTCGGGGTGATCGGGCTGCTCCGGACCCTCGGCCTGCTCAACATCTTCGGGGAGGAATCCCGCCGGGACGGGCTGACCCTGTACGGACCGAAGGGCGCCGAACGGATCCTCTCCCATGCGCTCGAGGTGGGCATCGAGCGGGTGAAGTTTCCGGTCGAGATCAAGGAGCTCAAGCCGGGCGACCTGGTCTGGAAGGACGGCTACCATATCGCGTGCTTCTCCACCGACCATCGCGCCGACACCCTTGGCTATGCCCTGGTCGAGGAGCCGCGACTGGGCCGCTTCAACCCCGACAGGGCCCGGAGCATGGGCATCCCCGAGGGGCCGCTATGGGGCAGGATCCACAAGGGTGAGACCGTGACCCTGCCCGACGGGCGCCGGGTGACGCCGGAGGAGCTGGTCGGCGCCGCGCGGCCCGGGCGCAGGGTCGTGCTCTCGGGCGATACCCGTCCCTGCGACGAGCTGCGCCACGCGGCGGAACGCGCTGACCTGCTGGTCCACGAGGCGACCTTCGGCCACCAGGAAGTGGAGCGAGCGCAGGAGACCGGCCACTCCACCGCGAGCGAAGCCGCTGAGCTGGCGCGCGAGGCCCAGGTGCGACGCCTCATCCTGACCCACATCTCGCCCCGCTACGGCCGCGATGCGACGGAGCTCCTGGCCGAGGCGCGGGCAGTCTTCCCCGAGACCACGGTGGCGAGAGACGGGCTGGAGGTGGAGGTGGGATTCGAGACGGAAGAGGAGTGACGCGGAAAACGGGGGAACGGGGAACAGGGAACGGGGAACAAAAGCGGGGAAAGGGGAACGGGAGAAAAGCGGGAACAGGGAACAGGGAACAGGGAACGGGGAACGGTAGAAGCATCCCCCTCCCCGTTCCTCGTCAGACCCCGCCACTAATGCTCTTCCCGTTCCCTGTTCCCCGTTCCCCATTCCCGGCTTTTGTTTCCCCGTTCCTCGTCAGACCCCGCCACTAATGCTCTTCCCGTTCCCTGTTCCCTGTTCCCCGTTCCCCGCAGTTCTCAGTTGCCGATCGTGAAGTTGGGTCAGCGTCAGCAACGCCAGTACTGCCCCCACGCCCGCCATCGCCATGTCCTCCTGAGTATCCCAGGGATCGCCCTGGGTGCCGAGAAAGGCGTCGGCAGCGGTCCCCGTCGACACCGCGGTGCCCCACTCGATCAGCTCATAGGTGGCGCTGATTGCCAGGCAGATACAGACGACAAGGAAGGTGAGCCACTTGCCCGGCTTGAGCGGCGAGGTGCGAATCAGTATCTCCCTCGCGACAATGGCGGGCACGAATCCCTGAGCCAGGTGACCCAGCCGGTCGTAGTTATTCCGGGTCCATCCCATTACCCCACTCACCCAATAGCCGAGTGGCACCTCGGCGTAGGTGTACTTGCCACCTACCATGAGAATGCAGGCATGGATCACGAGCAGGATGTACGCGAGGGGTGTGAGCGGGAAGCGCCTCGCGGTCAGGATCACGATCGGAAGCCCGATCAGCACCGGCGCGACTTCTAGATACCAAGTGAAACGGTCGTGCGGGGCGACGCCGGACCAGACGAGGATGGCGAGGACGGCGAGCAAGAGAGTCGTCCGCATCGGGGGGTGGGGAGAGGGAGAGGGAGCAGGGAAAAGGGA
>DATBLU010000122.1:0-4677 GCA_036555205.1 Candidatus Deferrimicrobiaceae bacterium | reverse complement strand
ATGGGCCGCATTGTCGGCGACCCTTTGGGGAATCGCCTACGGGGAGCTGTTCGGGGACCTGGGGGGCCGCCTGGGGCTGCGCCCGCTTTTCCTTCACCGTATGGGGGATTTCACCGAAACCATCCTCTTCGCGCTCGGCATAGGAGTCGCTCACATCATCCTCGGGATCGCGCTCGGCATCCGCACTGCCTTGAAGGGCGGAGAACGCGGGGAGGCGGTCGCAAGGGCAGCCGGGCTGGCGATGGTGATGGCATTCCTGGCCGCGATGGCCGGGGCCCTGGGCAAGGCTCCGCCGGCGTTCGCGTACGCCGGGCTGGCGGTGATCGCGGCCAGCCTCCCGGTCATGATCGTTTCGGCGGGGCCATCCTCCGTGATGAAGTTCCACAACATCGTGAACATCTTCTCCTACCTGCGAATAATGGGCATAGGCGTCGCATCCGTGGCCCTGGCCTACACGGCAAACCGGATCGTCACGCTGGTCCCGTGGACGGCGCTGGGGATCCTCGCGGGTGTAACGCTGCACGCGGTCAATCTCGCCTTCTGCGTCCTGTCGCCTACCATCCAGGCCCTTCGGCTCCACTACGTGGAGTTCTTCGAAAATTTCTTCAGCGGGGGAGGACGCGCATACAAGCCTTTCAAATTCGTGGTTTGAGGCCGGTACGGCCGGAAGAGGAGGACACACCATGACCATCGGATTGATCGCGCTGGGGGCCGGGCTAGCGATAGGGCTCTGCGCCCTTGCCACCGCCTGGGCGCAGGCAAGGATCGGGGCGGCCGCCGTGGGGGCGATCCTCGAGAAACCCGAGTCGCTCGGTACGGTCATCATCCTGCTCGTGATCCCCGAGACGCTCGTCATCTTCGGCTTCACCATAGCCATCCTCATACTGACCACGCTCAAGTGAGGCGGGGATGGGACAAGAAGAGCTGGTGCGCCACCTGATCGGAAGCGCCGAACGACGGAAGGCCGTGATATTGGGCCAGGCGCGGGAAGAGGCCGAGCGCCGTATCGCCGCCGCCCGCGCGCAGGCGGAAGCGATGGAGCGCGAGTCCGCGGGAACGCTCGAGCGGGAGGCGGCCCGGGAGCGGGACTTGAGGATGAGCCGCGCCAGGTCGGAGGCGAATTCGCTAGAGCTGCGCGCGCGGGCATCGCTCGCGGACGACATACTGGCGCGGCTGCGGGAACGGCTGGCGCTGGTGCCCGCCGGCGCCGAATACCCGAAGACGGCGGAACGGCTATACCTCGAGATCCTGCCGGAAATCCCGGCGGGAAACATCACCCTGGGCGCGGACGCAAAAGCCATCGATGCCCTCGAACACCTTACGGCCGATCCTCGCATAAGGCGCGTTCCGCTTCCCGCGGAGGAACTGGGGGGCGTCGAGGTGTCGGACGACGCCGGCACGATCCGGATCCGCAACACCTTGAAGGCAAGGCTGGAAAACGCAAGGCCCGCGCTGATGGCTGAAATACACCGATGCCTGGCCTGCGAAGATGAGTGACCTTTACAACCTGAATGCAAGGATAAGGGCGCCGTGGGGACGGCTCCTCGCGCGCGGCGACTACGAGAAGCTCCTTGCATCCCCGGGTCTTCCCGAAATCGCCGCGGCCTTGCGGGAAACCCCCTACGGCTTTTTCATAGAGTCCATCGGCAGAGGAATCTCCGATGCGGGGAGGATGGAAGAGGCCCTGCGCAGGAATTTCCAGGAGACGCTTTCCTGGCTGCTGTCCGTATCGGGAGGGGATTGCCGTGAGGCGGTTCGACTGCTGCTGGGAAGCTGGGAGGTGCAGGCCGTAAAGACCGTCCTGCGAGGCAAGGCCGCCGGCATTCCCCCCGAGGAGATCCTCGCTTCGCTGCTTCCCACCGGCCTTCACGGCGAGGCGGCGCTGCAGGAACTGTGCAGGCAGCCGAACATCCGGGCGGTCGTCGACCTGCTGGCGACGTGGCGCGATCCATGGGGAGGTCCGCTTTCAAGGGCCATGAGGGAATACAGGGAACAAAAGGACCTTTTCGTCCTCGAGGCCGCGCTGGACCGCTTCCGGGCGGAACAGGCGGCGTCCCTGATCCGGGAAATCCGCCGTCCGCACCGCGGGGACGAGCGGGAGGACGCCCTCGCTCTTTTCCTTGCGCTATCCGTGGACAGGACGAACCTGATGACGGCCTTGAAGGCTGTCGAGGAGAAGATCCCGCTTGCCGACCGCCGCGCTTTTTTCCTCGCCGGAGGGCGGATCTACGCGGCAAGGGACTTCGACAGGATACTTTCGTCGCGATCGGTCGCCGACGCGCTTGTTCTTTCGGCCCGTTCCTTATTCTCCCGGGCGCTCGGGGCCATGCCCGCATCGTTCGCCGGCATGACGCTCCTCACCGCGGTCGAGCGGCAGCTCGACCGTGTCCTGCTCAAGGTCATGCGGGCGCGGATGCGGTCAGATCCGCTGGGTTGGGGGATGCCGGCGAGCTTCCTCCTCAACAAGACCCGCGAGATACAGAACCTCCGCATGATATTCCGCGGAAGGATGGCGGGGCTCCCGGATCCCGATCTTATGGAGCTCCTGATCCTCGAGTACTAGGCGTGGAAAGGGCGGGCGGATGGGAAACATCGTAGCGCTGGTGGACGAGGAAACGGCCCTGGGATTCAGGCTTGCGGGAGTGGGCGCCCGGCCGACCGATACGCCCGAGGAGCTGCGGAGGTGGGCCGAATCGCTCCTCGTCGACCGGGAAGTCCGCCTGGTCCTCCTGGACGAATCGCTTTACCGGCAGCTGCCGGACAGGCTGCGCAGAAAGCTCGAAGACAGCAGGTCCCCGGTGTTCATCCCTATCCCGGTATTAAGGCTTCCGAAAGGCGCCGTGAAACCGGAGGACTACGTCGCCTGGCTCATGCGGCGGGCGATCGGCTATCACATAAAGATCAGGCGGTAGGTCGCGCATGCCCGGCGAAGGGATCATAGTCCGCGTCTCCGGCCCCACCGTGGCGGCCAGAAACATGGTCGAGGCCCGGATGCACCACCGTGTGCAGGTGGGAGAGGCCGGCCTCCTCGGGGAGGTGATCCGCCTGGAGGCGGATCTCGCCACCATCCAGGTTTACGAGGATACGACCGGGCTTCGCCTGGGCGAGAAGGTGACGGACGTCGGCGAGCCCCTGCTGGTCGAGCTGGGCCCCGGGCTTCTCAAGTCCGTGTTCGACGGCGTGCAGCGGCCCCTGGACGCCATCCGGAAATCCCGCGGCGATTTCATCGTGAGCGGGGTCTCGGTTCCCCCCCTGGACCGCGGGAAGCGCTGGGAATTTCATCCATGCGTGAAGGAGGGGGACCGGGTGGGGCCGGGAGACGTGATAGGCGCGGTCCCCGAGACCGGCCGCATCGAGCACCGCGTGATGGTTCCCCCCGGCATGGGCGGGCGAATCGCCGAAGTGCTGGGGGGGGCTCGAACGATCGACGAACCCGTCGCGGTTCTTTCCGACGGAACTTCGCTATCCATGGCGCAGCGCTGGCCCGTGCGGACGCCGCGCCCGTTCCTCAAGCGCCTCCCCCCGACTTTGCCCTTCATCACGGGGCAGCGCGTATTCGACGTGCTGTTCCCGCTGGCGACCGGGGCGACCGCCATCGTCCCCGGCGGATTCGGCACCGGCAAGACCGTGGTCGAACAGACCCTGGCCAAGTACGCCGACTCGGACATAATCGTCTTCGTGGGATGCGGCGAGCGCGGCAACGAGATGACGGAAGTCCTGTCGGACTTCCCGACGCTGATCGACCCCCGCACCGGCAGCCCCATCCTCGAAAGAACGGTCCTCATCGTGAACACCTCGAACATGCCGGTGGCCGCCCGTGAGGCGTCGGTGTACACGGGGATCACGATCGCGGAATACTATCGGGACATGGGATACCGGGTCGCCCTGATGGCCGACTCCATATCCCGGTGGGCGGAAGCGCTGAGGGAAATCTCCTCGCGCCTCGAGGAGATGCCCGGGGAGGAAGGGTATCCCACGTACCTTGCCACGCGCCTGGCCGGATTCTACGAGCGGGGCGGGAGGGTGGTCTGCATGGGAGGGAAGGAGCGGGAAGGGACGGTAACCATAGTATCGGCCGTCTCCCCGCCCGGCGGGGACTTCTCGGAGCCCGTCACGCAGAGCTCCCAGAGGATCGCAGGGGTCCTCTGGGCGCTTGACCCCGACCTCGCGCATCGAAGGCACTTCCCCGCCGTCGACTGGGGGAAAAGCTACTCGCTCTACGTCGAGGCCGTCGACGACTGGTTCCGGAACCGCGTGGCCCCGGACTGGCCGGATCTGCGCCGCGAGGTGATGGCGCTCCTCCAGCGCGAAGAGGAACTCCAGGAAATCGTGCAGCTGGTGGGAATCGAGTCGCTGCAGGACCAGGAGCGGATCGCGCTGACCGTAAGCGGCATGCTTCGCGAGGATTTCCTGCGGCAGAGCGCATTCTCGGAGAACGACGCGACCTGCCCCCCCGAGAAGGCGTATTTCATGCTCAAGGCGATACTTTCGTTTTATGCGTTGTGCCGGGATCTGCTGGGCAAGGGGGTCCCCATAGAAAAGGTCCTGTCCCTCCCGTTCCGGGAGGAGCTCGGGAGGATGAAGGAGTTTCCCGCCGAAGGATTCCGCGAGGCGGCGAGCGCGCTTGTCGGCAGGATCGAATCTGAAGGGAGGGCGGGCAGATAGACCTCGTCACTC
>DATBLU010000089.1:0-2404 GCA_036555205.1 Candidatus Deferrimicrobiaceae bacterium | reverse complement strand
CCCTTGTCCGTAATATCCCCGAAGCGTACGACGAGCCGTTCGCCGATTCATCCGCGATTCCAACCATGCTCGTCTCCGAATTCACCCGCGGGCACGTCACAGTGAGCCTTTCCGGGGACGGCGGGGACGAGCTCTTCTGCGGCTACCCGCGGTACGACTGGGTCCGGCAGGGGCGAGTCATCCAGGGGATCCCCGCGTTCCTGCGGCGCCCGCTCTGCTCGCTCCTTTCTCGCGTCCCCGTCCACAAGGTCCAGCGCGCGGCGGAGAGCATCATGTACGACGACCCCGCGCAGATGTATTTCCACACGGTGGGTATCTTCGAGCGCAGGCGGCTATCGGAGCTTCTGCCCGAGGTGGCGGACGATTCGCACCTGTCGTTCTTCCGGACGTTCCTGGACGACAGGTGGGGAGGCGTCGTGGAGCGTGCTATGGCCACCGATATCCGCACATACCTGGTGGACGACATCCTGGCGAAGGTCGACCGGGCATCGATGGCCTATTCGCTGGAAGCCAGGGTCCCGCTGCTCGATCACCGAGTGGTGGAGTTCGCCGCCAGATTACCAATGGAATACAAGGTGCGCGGGGGGGAAACAAAGCACCTGCTGCGCAAGGTCCTTTACAGGCTCGTTCCGCGGAAGCTCATCGATCGCCCGAAGATGGGGTTCGGCATTCCGGTGAACCGGTGGCTGCGCAACGAGCTCAAGCCCCTTCTCGAGGAATACCTTGGGGAGGATCGAATCCGGAAGGAGGGTTATCTTCTTCCCGACGGCGTGACCCGGGTGGTACGTGAGCACCTGTCGGGTAAACGGGACAACCAATACAGGGTATGGGCGCTCCTCGTCTTCGGGATGTGGAGGGAGCGCTACCTGTCCTGACGACTGCGGCGCGTCAGAAGACCACCGAGTCCCCGTTCCCTACGTAGAATTCGCTCTTGCTCCCACGGCTGCCCGACCCACGGGCGACCGGCATCCCGCGCTCCAGCATCTTCTGGACCGTCAGGATTCCGGTGCAGTGGTTGCACGCCAGCTGCTGCAGCCTGTAAGACTTCAGCTTGTCCAGCAGTTCGTCCTGCGCAGGTCCCCACTCCTCGAACGGGGAAATGTGCAGCCCTCCGTAGACGCCGTGGAATTCAGTGAACCCCTCGAACGCCTCCTGGGCGTATTCCAGGAGCCCTATCACGCCGGGATGGCAGCAGCCCGTGACGGTGACCATCCCCCGCCCTTCCACGTGAAAGTAGAGCACCTGCTCCCCGTGCGTCTTGAGGAAGATGGGGATGTCGAAGGTGACCGACGCGCAGCCGGGAAAAAGGACATGGGGGGCTTCGGGACCCAGTTCGACCACTCTTCCCGTATGCCCGCTTTTCCGCAGGAGCTCCATGCTTTTCCCGGAGAATCCGGCGGGTATGAGTATCTTGGCGTCGGGGCGATACTTGAGCGCCGCGGGAAGCCCCCAGAAATGGTCGACGTGCTCGTGGGTGATGTAGATGAAGTCGATCTCCCCCCGTGAAAGCATCCCGTCGATGCCCTCCCTGCGGAAAACCCCGTCCATGTAGTCTACGTCCCAGCCCACGTCCATCAGCACTTTCCGGGGCCGGCCCCCGCCGTCCACGGACTCTATAAGGGCCGATACGCCGGCCGCGTTCTCCGGCGTCCACTTGACGTCGAACTGGTCGGCCTGAAGGCCGCCCGATTCCTTGACGTCCTGCCGCATCCGGCCGTTGTCGTGCCAGGCAACCTCGGAGAGGCACTTTACGGTAAGCGACCGCACGCGCCCGATGTCTACCTTGCCCATCGCCTCACCTCCGATTCGGGATCTCCCGCTATCATAACAGGAAGAGACATGTGAAAAGGGCGAAGACCGGCAAAAGGATCGCAGCCGAACACATCATGCAGCCTAAAAAGAAGAGCATGCGGACCCTCGCGCCCTCCGCGGGATGCCCACGGGGGCGAACGGTCGCGGTATCTTCATGCGCCCGGCCGGCGCCGCCGGACGGAGAATTCCCCGCCCCCCGCCGCCACGATCGCCAGCAGTCCTCCCATGATCGCCAGGTTCTTGGCGAACTGGACCGCCTGGCCTGCTGCGGAAAAATCCCGGTGGAAGACGATCGTCGTCGGGATCAGGAAGAGGATCAGGGCAAGCGCCCCCAGCCTCGGGAAAAAACCAAGCAGGACCGAGAGACCGCCGCCCAGCTCGAAGAGGATCGCGATGACCAGGAATAGCGCCGTCATCTGCATCCCCTTGCCCGTCATGTAGGCCTGCGTCTGCCCGAATGCGAAGATCTTGTTCGTGCCGGCAAACAGGAAAATGCCGGACAACAGGATGCGGGAAGCGAGGAGTCCAACCGACGCAAGCCGGTCCATCCGTCCACCTCCGGGATTATTTTGCGGCGCTTTTTAATTTCAGG
>DATBLU010000095.1:0-9250 GCA_036555205.1 Candidatus Deferrimicrobiaceae bacterium | reverse complement strand
GACCGCTCGCTGGAGATCCTCAAGGACTTCGTCGGGAGGGACGGGGTTCGGGTAATCGAGCTGACCCGCAACTACGGCCAGCACTCGGCCATCATGTCGGGATTCTCGATCGTGCGGGGAAGGATCGTCGTGACGCTCGACGCGGACCTCCAGAACCCTCCCGAGGAGATACCCGGCCTGGTCCGAGCGATGGAGGACGGGAACTACGAGGTCGTGGGGACGGTGCGGACGATGCGCCGCGATTCCGTCTTCCGGACCGTGCCGTCACGCATCGTCAACGCGATGACGCGGAAGATAACCGGCGTCCGCATGACGGACTGGGGCTGCATGCTGAGGGCCTACCGGCGCGACGTGGTGGACCGCATGGTCGAGAGCCAGGAGTACTCGACTTTCATCCCCGCCCTGGCGACTCTCTACGCGAAGCGGATGACGGAGATACCCGTCTCGCACGCGGAACGGCACGGCGGGGTGTCCAACTACAACCTGGCGAGGCTGCTCAATCTGCAGTTCGACCTGCTCACATCGTTCTCCGAGTTCCCTCTCAAGGTGCTGCTGTACCTGGGAGGCGCGCTCGCGTTCGGAGGCGTGTCGCTCGGCGTCCTTCTCGTGGTCATGCGCCTGTTCTACGGCGCCGAGTGGGCGGGGTACGGCGTCTTCACGCTTTTCGCCATCCTGTTCTTCTTCGTGGGAGCACTCTTTTTCGCCCTCGGGATCATGGGGCAGTACGTGGGCCGCATATATCACGAGGTGCGGAAACGGCCCCGGTTCACCATCCGCAAGGTGCACGGGGAATGACGCGCGTGCGCGCGATCGCCTTCGCGTATCACAACATGGGCGTCATCGGCGTCCGGGCGCTTCTCGAATGCGGCTTCGACGTCCCGATGGTCTTTTCCCACCGGGACGATCCCGGGGAAAACCGCTGGTTCGGCTCCGTGGCGGAGGAATGCCGGGGGAGGGGGATTCCCGTACACGTCCCCGGGAACGTCAACGATCCCCCGTGGCCGGAAATGATACGCGCCGCGTCCCCGGACCTGATCTTCTCGTTCTATTACCGCTCGATGCTGGGGAAGGAGATCCTGTCCATTCCGAGGCTGTGCGCGATGAACCTGCACGGCTCGCTCCTGCCGAAGTACCGGGGCAGGGCCCCCGTCAACTGGGTCCTGGTCAACGGTGAGACCGAGACCGGCGTGACCCTCCACGTAATGACCGAAAAGCCGGACGCAGGCGACATCGTGGCCCAGGCCGCCGTGCCGATTGCGTTCGAGGACACCGCCCTCACGCTGTACGGAAAGATGGAGAAGGCCGCCACGCGATTACTGTCCGAAATCCTTCCGGGGATCGCCGCGGGGGAGATCCCGCGCCGCAGGAACGAGCTGGAGAAGGGCAGCTATTTCGGAGGGAGGAAGCCCGAGGACGGACGCATAGACTGGAACCGGTCCGCCGTCGAGATCTACAACCTGGTCCGGGCCGTAACCCGGCCATACCCCGGTGCGTTCGCCACGCTGTCCGGGGAGAAGTGCCTGGTCTGGTGGGCGGTTCCGGTCCCTGCTGAAGGGCTGCCCGAGGCGCCGGAGCCCGGCAGGATGGCTGTCGCGGGAGGGGAGAGGCTCCTCCAGGCGGCCGGCGGATGCCTGACGACGGTCAGGACCGAGTCGAGGGTGCTGGTGGGCACCGGCAATGGGGCTTTAAGGCTGGAAGAGGTGGAGTGGAAGGGAAAGGTCGCGAAGGGTGAGGAGATCGTTTCACTTTTCGGCAAGGCCATAACGGGGGGGATTGAATGAAGGTCCTGATACTGGGCGTGAACGGCTTCATCGGGCACCACCTTACGGCGAGGATCCTGGCGGAAACGGACTGGAGGGTGTACGGCATGGACCTTTCCGCCGAGAGACTGGGAGGGACGGTCGACCACCCGCGCTTCGAGTTCGTCGAGGGGGACATCTCCATCAACAAGGAGTGGATCGAATACCACATCAAGAAGTCCGACGTGGTGCTTCCCCTCGTCGCCATCGCCACGCCCAAGGTTTACGTGGAGCGGCCGCTCTCGGTCTTCGAGCTCGACTTCGAGGAGAACCTGCGGATCGTAAGGCAGGCGCACCGCTACGGCAAGCGGGTCGTCTTCCCTTCCACTTCGGAAGTGTACGGGATGTGCGCCGACGTGGAGTTCGACGAGGAGGCGTCGCATCTCGTCCTGGGGCCCATCCCGAAGGAGCGTTGGATATACTCGTGCAGCAAGCAGCTCCTGGACAGGGTGATCTGGGCGTACGGCCGCCAGGGCTTGTCGTTCACCCTGTTCCGCCCTTTCAACTGGATCGGGCCGCGGCTCGACTCGATCGAGACGGCGAAGGAGGGGAGCTCCCGCGTGGTGACCCAGTTCATCGCCAACCTGTTCCTGGGCGAGCCCATCCAGCTTGTGGACGGGGGAATGCAGCGCCGCTGCTTCACCTACGTCGACGACGGCATCTCGGCACTCATGAAGATCCTCGAGGACCGCAACGGGTGCGCTGGGGGGAAGATTTTCAACATCGGCAATCCCTTGAACGACTGCTCTATCCGCGACCTGGCACGCCTGCTGCGCGATCTCTATGCGCGTCACCCGGCCGCGAGGAAGGACGTGCCGGAGATCGTCGAAGTCGATTCGAAGCAGTTCTACGGCGAAGGCTACCAGGACATCCAGACCCGCACCCCCTCGATCCGGCGGGCGAAGGAATGCCTCGGGTGGAGCCCGAAGGTCGGCCTGGAAGACGCTCTCGCGAGGACGCTTTCCGCATTCCTGGAGGAGAACGAGCTCCCGAAGTGACGACGACCGGCGAGCGTATTCTCGGGCTTAAGGTCGACGTCGACACGAGGAGGGGGATGGAGGAGGGGGTCCCCTCGCTCCTTTCCTCCCTCTCGGCCGCAGGCGTACCGGCCACGTTCTTCCTCTCCTTCGGACCGGACAACTCGGGCAAGGCGGTCTATCGGATGCTCCGAAGCCCGAAGTTCCTTTTCAAGATGATCCGCACGAATGCGCCGGGGCTCTACGGGATGAAGACCGCCCTTTACGGGACCGTCCTCAAGGCGCCGATGATAGCGAAAGCGTTTCCCGGCCTGTGCCGCGAGATCGAGGCCCAGGGACACAACGCCGAACTTCACGCTTGGGACCATCGCGAATGGCAGGATGGGCTCCCGGGGAAGGGGGAGCGGTGGGTCCGGGAATGGCTGGATCGGGGCTTCTCCGCATACGAAAGCTGCCTCGGGCATCCTCCCCGTGCGTTCGGCGCGCCGGCATGGCTGCTTTCCCGGCCGGCAGTGGCGGCGCTGGCGGGATATCCGTGGGAGTACTTAAGCTGCACGCGCGCCGCTTTTCCTTTCGTTCTCGCAGGCACGGGGAAGTTGGAGCTCCCCTCGGACCTCCCCTGCCTCGAGGAGCTGGGCGGGCCTCAAGGGACGGGAAGAATACTTTCGATCCTGTCGGCCGGCGGCATCCATGTTCTCCCCGTCCACGCGGAGGCGGAGGGAGGTATCTGGAGCGGCGCATTCGCCGAAATCCTGCGGGGGGCGGCGGGATTGGGATTTCGTGTGGCGCCGTTGTCCGAGATCGCCTCGATTTTCAGGGAGCGTGATCTTAAGGAGCGGGAGTTCCGGACAGCCCTGCTGCCCGGCCGGGCGTTCCCCTGCGCGGTGTGAAAAAAACGAATATTGATCGCCGAACGGTGTCTCGTGGGGTAAAATAGTTAATTCCTACGGGGGGTGGGGGTCGTTGAAGCTTCCGGAACTTAAAATCGGTAAATTTACCGCCGGCATCCCGATTGTGCAGGGGGGGATGTCCGTGCGGGTGTCCACCTCGTCGCTGGCGGCGGCGGTGGCCGATTGCGGCGGGATCGGGACCATTGGGGGATCCGGCATTCCCATCGACGAACTCAAGGAGGACATCCGCAAGGCGAAGCGGATGACCGACGGTATCGTCGCGGTCAACATCATGTTCGCCATCCGGGAGTTCATGGAGGCCGTCATGGCGTCCATCGAGGCCGGAGTGGACATGATAGTCACCGGCGCCGGGTTTTCGCGCGACGTCTTCAAGATCGGCAAGCAGCACGACGTCCCGATCGTGTCGATCGTTTCCTCCCCCGAATTCGGAAAGCTCGCGGAAAGGAGCGGCGCGGACGCCATCGTCGTGGAGGCGAAGGAGGCCGGCGGCCACCTGGGCACCGACCGCCCGCTGCGCGAACTGTTCCCCGAGATCAGGAAGGTGGTCAAGAAGGTCCCGCTGATAGCGGCGGGGGGGATCTCGGACGGATACGATATCGGCGAAATGATGGGCAAATACGGGGCGGACGGCGTCCAGATGGCGACCCGCTTCGTCCTTACCAGGGAGTGCGACGTTTCCGACGCCTTCAAGCAGACCTACCTGAACGCGCGAAAGGAAGACGTCCTCCTGATCGATTCCCCGGTGGGACTGCCGGGCCGTGCGATCAGGAACCGCTTCCTCGATCGCCTCCGGGCCGGCGAAAGCGTCTATGACGGAGAATGCAAGCGGGGCTGCCTCAAGAGATGCAGCCATTCCTTCTGCATAATCGACCGCCTCGACATGTCCCGAAACGGGGACGTGGAGGGAGGCCTGGTCTTTTCCGGAGAGAACGTCTGGAAGCTCACCGACATCCCGTCGGTCAAGGAGCTGGTCGACCGTATAGTCGCCGAGGCGGAAAGCGTCTACGCGCCCGTCCCGGTCTGATCGGCCGGGCCTGGTTCCAAATGGTTATCCTTCTCCTCCGGCGCGCGCCGCAATGCCGCCTGCCCGCCGATGCCTACGTTAACGCTGATTCCCAGCTCCACCGCTTCGGCCTTCCCCCGGTAGGGTGAAGCGTTCGTCAGGACCCACCGGGTTTCGCCGGCCGCGGTCCGGTTTTTCCACTCGAGGCCGAAGAACGAATCCCCGGCGAATACCCGCGACAGGATTTCCCGGGTCTTCTCCTCGTCCTCTGGACGGATGATCAGTTCGATGATGGATTTCCCCTCCGCCTCCTCCCTCGGATACCCGAAAAGCCTGCGGCAGTGCTGATTCCAGTGCCGGATTCTCCCGTCGCGGTCATAGGTAAAGCACGCGGCGGGGATCTGGTCGAACAGCTTCCTGAACCGCTCCTCCGAATAGGATATTTTCCGGAAATCCCGGGCCCGCTGCAGCACCAGGGACGCCTGGAGGACGAACGCGACGAGCTCTTCGATGGCCTCGCGGTCGAACGCGTCCCGGTCCGGCGAATAGACGACCAGTGCGCCTATGACCTTCTTCTCCTGATGAAGGGGGACTGCGGCCACGGAGACGTATCCCCTGTCCCGCGCCTGCGCCCGCCAGGGACCGAACCTCGGCGAGCGGGCCACGTCGCGGACGATGTCGGGCTTTCCCGTCCTGATGGCGACCCCCACCGGCCCGTTCCCCAGCTTCGTATCGTCCCAGCGGACGGAAACCTGCTGGAGATACCCATCCCTGTCCCCGCAGCTGGCCACCGGCTCGACGGCGCCGTCCGCCCTCGCCATGCCGATCCAGCACATCCTGTATCCAAGGGAGACGACCCCTTCCGCGATCCGCCCCAAAAGGTCCGGCACGGCGGCGTGGGAGAGCAGGGAAGCGGCGATGTCCCGGAACCGGGCGAGCCGGTTGGCCTGGCGCCGGACCCTTGTCATCTGGCCCTGCCGCTCGACCAGGTGGTCCAGCCGCTGGCGCAGCAGGAGCCTGGCGTCGACTCTCGTCGAATCTCCGGTGGGAGGTATGAAGTAGAAGTTGTCGGCCACCTTCCCGCCGAAAATGACGTGCGAATGCACGCGGATGGCGTCCAGCAGCGCGTCGGGCGGGAAGTCGTCCATTCCGAACATGCACAGGCAGAGGCTCTTCTGTTCGGATAGGTATGCGTGCAGCTTGAGCTGATACTCATCCAGGCGCTTTCGGGGGGTGTCCTTCCCCAGAACGAACGACATGTCCACGCAGAGCCGGAGCGCGGCGTACTTCTCGGACGATGCCATGCGCGCGGAGGACCGGAAGAAGGAAACAAGCGCATCGGGATCGAATGTTTTCCCGCCCGACCGGGACACCGGCCCCTGCGTCACAAGCGCCGCTCCGCGGGCGAGCGCGCCTCCGATGTCGATCCCCTTGCGCTTCAGGTCGTTGAGTATCTCCCTCCCCGCCGCCTCGTCGCAGTACACGAGACATTTTTCGCCGCGGGACAGGCCGATCCTGATATAGGGGACCAATGCGGATAGCCGCTCCTCCCGGCTCCTGTGGAAGAGGCAGACATGGTCGCTGACGGCGATCTTTTCGAGGGATTCCTTGATGGGACCGCTCATCGACGTGAAGCCTCCCGATGCGGATCCGACATTCGATGTGCGGTCTTCCTGCGTCCGTATTTCGCATACAGTATACAATAAACATCACGAGGGGGCACGGCGGATTCCGGGCGGGTCAGGCGGGGGGAGGGGAATTCCCTCTGGGGAAAAAGAATGCGAGCGCGACCGTTGCGATGGCGCACAGCCCGCCCGCGACGGCGAAGCCGGCGGGAAATCCGGAATTGGAGATCACGGCGCCCAGGGTCGCCGCGGAAACCGTGAATCCCCCGTAAATGCACGTGTTGTAACCTCCCATCGCAAGGCCGCGGATCCTGGTGGGGACGGACTCGGAGAGCAGCGCCCCGATCGCGGTGAACGTGGCGGCCATGCTCCCTCCTACGGCGATGAAGAGAACGTACAAGGACGCCACGCCCCGCGCCTGGCCCACGGCCATGATGGAGAGGGCGAACAGCAGGTTCCCGGCGATGATGAACGGCACCCGCTTCCCGATCCGGTCCGACAGGTGGCCGATCGGAATGCGGAAAAGTGCATTGGCGGCCGCCTGGCTCGTGAATATGAGGCCGGTGTGGGCGATGGAGACTCCAAGGTCGCGGGCGAAGAGGGGAAAAAATGCGAAAAGGGAGCCCCACGCGTACGTCGAGAAAAATGTGGCGGTCCAGCACGCCAGCACGACCGGGTTCCGCGTGATCTCCCGGAAGTCCGACCGCAGGTCCGGGGAGGAGGGGCGGATGACGGGCGGTGGTGCGGGCATGCGCGGTCCACCCATGAGCACGCCGGCCGCGATTATTGCAGCGGACAGCAGGAAGGCGGTCCGGAATCCGCCGCCGGCGACCGCCCCGCCAAGACCCGGCCCCACGGCCATGCCGAGATAAAGGGCCGATGTGTACCACCCGTACGCCCGCCCCAGGAAGGGCGCGGGGGATACATCCCCGACGTAGGACATCATCGCGGGTGAGAAACATGCCAGCCCGATTCCTGAAAAAAGGTATATGGCGCCCACCTGAAGGGGGGTGCCTGCCACAAGCAGGAGCAGGGACGTCAGCCCGGATATTGCCATTCCCGCCAGAATGAGGCGCCGCCGGCCGAGCCGGTCGGAGACGAGCCCAAGCGGCATCGACAGCAGCGTGGCGGCGAGCATGAATCCGGCGTTTATCATCCCGACCTGGAAGGTGGAAGCCCCGAGGCCCTGAGCGAAGAGGGGGACCAGGGGCAGGCGCATGTATGCGCCAAGGTACAGGACGAAGGTCAGGGCGCACGCGATGAGGATCGGAACAGGGACCAGGGCCCCGTTCCTTGCGGACTCCTCTTCGGCGGATCGGATCTTGGGCGGCGGCGTGGTACGCACCTTGGGTTCCGGAATGGGGGTATTGTACACTGTAATCATGCAATCCCACTGGAAGCTGCTGCAGAGCCGCCGGATGTTTTCGGACCGCCTGATCGCCGTCGACCACGACCGCTACCTGCTGGCGGGAAACGGCCGGTCGAACGACTTCACGGTGATAAGGACGTCAGACTGGATAAACGTCATCCCGATCGCCTCGGACGGCCGGCTGGTGTTCATACGCCAGTTCCGGCATGGGACCCGCGAGGTAACCGTCGAAATACCCGGCGGCGCAATCGACGCAAATGACGCGGATCCGCGCATGGCGGCGGAGAGGGAGCTCCTCGAGGAAACCGGCTACATGGCGGAGAAGTGGAAATACCTGGGATTCGTCACGCCGAATCCCGCGATACAGGACAACCGCTGCCATACCTTCCTTGCCGCGGAAGCGTTCCGCGCCGCCGACCCGCGCTTCGACACGTACGAGAGGATCGAGGTAGCGCTCTTCTCCCCAGAAGAGGCGGCGATGGCGCTGCGGAACGGAACCGTGACGCACGGGCTCGTACTCGCCGCGTTCGGGCTCTATTTCTCCGCGGGATATCGCCTTCCCTGATGGACCTCTGGCTGGCAAGACACGGCGAGGCGGTGCAGGCGAGCACGGACCCCGCGCGCCCCTTGAGCGCCGACGGCGTCAAGTCGGTCACCGCAGTCGCCGACGCCGTTGCGGGGAAGATGGGGCGTCTCGACTGTGTCGCTTCCAGCGGCAAGGCCCGCGCGCTTCAGACGGCCAGGATCTTTTGCGCCGCCGCGGGATTCCCTGCCGACCTGATCGAGGAGACCGGGGCGCTTTACCCGGACGCGACTCCCGAGATGTTTTTCGCATTCCTCGAAGAGCGGAAGGGGAAGGGAAACTTTCTGTGCGTCGGGCATCTCCCCTCGATCGAACGCATAGCTTCCTCCCTTCTTTCCGCCGGAGACCCGGTGAAGATTTTATTCGGCGCCGGGACCGTTTGCCGCATCCGGCTCGACTCGATCCGGCCCGGCGCCGGAGAACTGATTCTTCTTCAGTAATAGCGGGACAGATGCAATAAAACCAAGTAGAAGGTGCATTGACTGCTTCTGCCGTACCTTTGCCACCAATGTATTGATTTGACCTCCGCTATTTTATAAAGATGCGGTTTCCCGGTATTGACACCATGGAGTGCTTTTGAAATGATGTAAATATATTATAAATGGGGAGGGGTATTTATGGAAAAGAAGGTCGTAATAGAATTGACGGCGGAGATAGTCTCGGCTCACGCTTCCGTAAATGAGATGAGCAGGGAAGATCTCCTGGACGAGATCCAGGCAGTATTTGCGAAGCTTTCTTCCCTTGCAGGCGTAGAGGGAGCGGAAGCGGCGGCCCCCGCGGAAGAAAAACCGGCCGTCCCCCTGAACAAGGCATTCGGCGCCGACAAGGTTTATTGTATGGTGTGCGGAAAGGCGTTCACGACGCTTAAAAAACACCTGGCAATCAGCCACAACCTCGCCCCCAAGGATTACCGCAAGAAATTCAATATCCCCACGAAGACGCCGCTTGTGGCAAGGAGCTACTCCGAGGCGAAGAAAAAGATC
>DATBLU010000054.1:0-2419 GCA_036555205.1 Candidatus Deferrimicrobiaceae bacterium | reverse complement strand
GCGCGAGCCCGCTCCGGGCGTATACGACAACGAGATCCGCGTAGGGACGCTGTTCCCCGGCACGGGTCCTCTCGCGGAGGCGGGGGAAGAGGTCCGGGCCCTCCTCTCGGCTTATTTCGCCGACCTCAACGCGCGCGGCGGGATCTTCCGGCGGTCGGTCACGCTGGTCCCGATCACGTTCGATCCCGCCCGGCAGGGGAGCATCCTCGAATCGGTGCGCGGGCAGATCTCCGACGACGGCGTCTTCTGCCTCCTGGGAAATCTCGGGATCCCGCAGGCCGACGCCGCCGCGAAGTTCATGTCAAGCGCGAAGGTCCCGGTGGTCGTACCCCTCCTGTTCGCATCGGAGAGCGGATACGGGACGGACCGATATACGTTCCACCTCTTCGCGAGCATCCGGGACCAGGCCCGCGTAATGGTCGATTTCCTTGCGGCGGGGCGGGAGCCGTCCGCGCGAAGAATCGCACTTGTCCACGCCAAGGACGACCCCGGCGAAGCGGGGGCGTCCGGCGTGCGGGATCAGGCGAATATGCACAAGATCGAGATCGTCTCGGAGACGGCGTTTGCGGAGGGCGCGCTTCCCGCCTCCGAAGCGGTCGACCGGGCGAAAAAGTCGGCGCCGGACGCCGTGCTCTTCTTCGGCTCGGGACGGGACGCGCTGGCCTTCGTTTCCGAGGCCGCCCGGCAGGGGTGGCGCACCCCGTTTCTGGTCCCCGCGCCGATGGCGGGGAATTTCCTTTACTCCATTGCGCCGGAATCGGCCGGGTCCGTCTTCCTGACCGTCCCCGTTCCAGGTCCTGATACCGCCGCCCTCGATTTTGGGGAATTTCATCGCCTGAGGCACGAGGGCCGCGTGGGGGACAGGCACCTGTCCCTCCAGTTGATGGCGTTTGCCGGGGCAAGGCTGCTCGAGGAGGGCCTCAAGCGGTCGGGCAGGGAGATAAGCCGGGAGAAGTTCGTAGACGCGGTCGGCGCTCTTTACGAGTTCAGGACCGGGGTAACCCCGCCTGTCACGTACAACGAGAACCGCCGCGCGGGAGTGCAGGGGGCGGCGATCTACAGGATCGATCCAAAGGCCAGGCGCCTGGTTCAGGAAGCGCCGTGGCGGGAACCCAGGTGACGTCGCGCGCGCAAAGGGTTTCCGCTTGGTGAAACCGTCGAGAATCAGGGCAGGGAGCGTGGCCATCTAATAGGCGATTTCTACTGGCGGCCGGGAGGGAATCGATGACAAGAACGGCGGTTTTCTTCCTGCTCTTGCTGTTCCTCGGATCCGGCGCATATGCCGCGTCGCACGAGAACCATGAAAGCCATCGGCATGAAGCGGCGAAGGCGCCGGAGCAGAAGATCGAAGAAGAGCCTGCGCGTGTGGATCTCGCAGACATTGAACTTGTGGACCAGGACGGCCGTAAGGTCAAGTTCGCAAGCGACGTCGTCCGCGGCCGCGTGGTGGTAATCGATCTGATCTATACGACCTGCCCCCTTGTGTGCCCGATCTTGAGCGCCATCTTGTCCCGGCTCCAGGAGCAGCTCGGGGACCGGCTCGGCAGGGAGGTTCACCTGGTTTCCATCACGGTGGATCCGAACACCGACATCCCTCCGAGGCTCAAGGAGTACGCAGCGAAGTTCGAGGCGCGACCGGGATGGACTTTCCTCACCGGCGAGAGGCAGAACGTCACGCAGGTCCTGAAGGGGCTTGGCGGATACACGGCGGACCTGACCAATCACCCCGCCATGATTCTTGTGGGAGACGGGGGGAAGGACGGGTGGACGAGGCTCTACGGGTTTCCTTCCCCGGAACGGATCCTGGAAAAAGTGAACGAGATCTCGGCGGCGAGGCGTTCGATGCGCTCCCACCCGGCGAAGTAGGCATTAACGCGATGCGGATCAATTGTCGGCTGCCGGTCGTCGCATTTCTTGCCGCATGGCTGGCGGCCTTTCCGGCCGCAGCGGCGGACCATGGCGGACATCACCACCGGGAAAGCGGCGTGTCGATCAGCGAACCGTCGTCGGCCGCTTCGCGTCCCGCAATGGGGATTCCAGGCGACGAGGCCGGCCGGCGCGCCTGGTTCACCGACCTGAAGCTTACCACCCAGGACAACAGGCAGGTGAAGTTCTACTCGGACGTCCTGAAGGACAAGGTCGTGCTGTTGAGCTTTATCTTCACGGACTGCGACGAGGCGTGCCCCCTCATGATGAAAACCTTCTTCGAGGTGCAGACGCTGCTAGGGGACCGGGCAGGCAAGGAAATCTTCCTGGTGTCCATCAGCGTGGATCCCGAGACGGACACTCCGGAGGCGCTCAAGGCTTACGGGGAACGGTACCGCGCCGGCCCCGGATGGACGTTCCTCACGGGAGAGAAAAGGAACGTCGACTGGGTGGTGTACAAGCTGGGTCAATACCGGAAGGATATCGAAGACCA
>DATBLU010000034.1:0-4220 GCA_036555205.1 Candidatus Deferrimicrobiaceae bacterium | reverse complement strand
ACGACTTCGGCGCCCATATCAGCCAGCTCTTTCGCCTTCGCGGATTCCGTGTTTCTCGTCAATGCGCGGACGCCGTAGCCGCCGTCCCCGTCATTCAGGATAGCCCGGCACAGACCGCTGCCCTGCGCGCCGGTGGCCCCGACAACTGCGATTATCTTCTTTTTTTCCACGGCAACCCTCCTTTTCTGTTTTCTTGATGATCCATTAAGATTTGGGTTCTCTTGATAATTCATTTCGATAGCTTTAAACGGACGAAGGATTCCTATCCCCGCGGGATTATCGATTCATCCGAATCGGCGCGCGTTCGCCTCGCGCCTTATCGTCCGCTCTCCAGCAAATCCTTCAGGGTGCGCAGATCTCGCTCGACCGTTCTCATATCCTCGGCGTATTTCTCATCCGTCATATCGGGTGATCGAAACAATGTAATTATCACCTCGCTGCCCGTGCCGTTCGGCAGAACCCGGATTGGGACGTAGACCTCCGATCCGGCAGTCGTCGTCACATGATGGTCCAGCACGCCGAAGGCATTATTTTCGGCGAACCTGATTTTCATCGGCCCCTGCGGCGTATCCACTATCCAATCCGCGCCTTGTTTGCTGACGGATGTGCCCAAACCTTTCGCCCATTTCGGAAGATTTTCGGGATTGGATGCAAACTCATAGACCTTGCCGGGCGGGCGTCCGATAGTTACGCTCACCGTCCGTGATGCGAACATCGACGGAATCGCCGTCCCTTTCTCCTGGTTTCCTTCCATGGCGCGTGCATTCGGCGCCGACGCGTCGAGAAACGCTTCGATCATCGATGCCTGCCAATCGGCGCGCCGCACCAGCGTCATGTGATCCGTATCCGGGAGCACCGCGAGCCGGCCGCGGGGAAGCAGGCGGAACATCTCCACCGCGTGCTCGGGGCGTACGATATCGCCGTCAGCGACCATTACCATCGTGGGCGCGTCGATCGATCGAAGGGTTTCGGACGGCCAGTCCGTAAACTCCAGCATCCTTCTTACGCTCTTGTCATGGAATGCCTGAAGTCGTTCGGGATGCGGCGCGGTCTTGAGATAGGCTTCCTTCAACTCGGCCGGCATGCTTTCCAATGTCGCGTGCTTCATCGACTCCCAGAACTCGGGGCTCAGTCCTTCGCGTTTGAACATCGCCGAGGCGACGATCAACTTGCGCACTAATTCCGGATGCCGGATGGCGATTTGCAGGGCTATGTTGCCGCCGTTGCTGTAGCCGTAAAAATCGGCTTTCCCGATCTTGAGGTACCCGAGGAGCGAAGCCGCATCGTCCGCCGACCGTTCGAAGGAAAACGGACGATCGACATCGGCTGTGCGCCCGTGTCCCTGCTGTTCGAAAGCGATTACTTTCCGGGTCCTTGCGAAGGACCCCAAAACCTTTCCGAACGAAGTCTCTATGGTCGAACCGCCGCCGTGAAGCAGGACAAGCGGCGGCCGATATCCCGTAGCGATGCCGTGGATCTCGTAATACATCCTGAGACCGTTCACCGGGGCGTAGCCGCTTATGAACTGCTGTGCGCGCTCCGTCCCCGCCGACGATCCTGTCGTCAAAGCAGTCAACATCAGCCCGGCGATAATTATCCTCATGCGATCCATATTCGCGTTCGTGGCCCGGATCGCCGATCCGCCCCCCCAAAGGATTTCTCGGTGCAGCTACGTATCGAACGCCGCTCCCGCGCAAGGCGTTGGCGATGGCTTCCCCCTGCCGGGGTTCCGGTCCATTGCTTATCCCTGATTTTTTGGATGAATCAAGTGCGATGGAGGTCGCATAGCGCAGCGCTCTTGCCCTCCGAGCCCAAGCTGAAGTAGTTTTTTTAAAGAGGCAGACATAACCGAATCGGAGAAGAACCCGTAATGACGAACGTTCTCTCGGCGGCCGGCCTGGGTCGGGTCTACGGGGATACGGTAGCCGTGGACGGCATCTCGTTCGAAGTAGGCGAAAACGAGATCGTCGGCCTTTTGGGCCCGAACGGAGCCGGGAAGACCACCATCATCAACATGGTTCTCGGGGTCCTCGAGCCAAGTTCCGGGACCATCCGCATCGAAGGCGTGGACATCGCGGCGAACCGCGTCCGGGCGCTGGAGCGGACGAACTTCGCGGCCGTCTACGCCCCGCTGCCCGGGAACCTGACCGTGCGGCAAAACCTTATGTTCTTCGGCCTTTTATACGGAGTGAAGGACCTTTCGGACCGGATCGAGGCGCTTCTGGACCAGTTCGATTTAAAGAGGCTGCGGAATTCAAGATGCGGCGTGCTCTCCTCCGGGGAGCAGACGCGCGCGGGACTCGCCAAGGCGATGCTCAACAAGCCGCGCCTCCTTCTCCTGGACGAACCGACGGCGTCGCTCGATCCCGCGACGGCGCGCGAAATCCGCGCAAAGATCCGGGAGTTCGCCGCGCTGGACAACGTGGGCATCCTTTGGACCACGCACAACATGTACGAGGTCGAAGACGTCTGCGACCGCGTTCTCTTCCTGTCGCGCGGGAAGATCCTTCTCGAGGGAAATCCGAAGACTCTGCCCGGCGAGCACGGGAAGGAAACGCTCGAGGAGCTATTCATCACCGTGGCTCGTGAACCGCTCACGCTCGAGCAAGGCTAGAAAGACGATGCGCCTCCATCGCGTCGCCGCGATCGTCCTTCGGCAGTTTTACCTCATGCGGGGGAGCCCGGCGCGCGTGCTTTCGATCTTCGCATGGATCGCAGTCGACATCGTACTGTGGGGATTCATCACAAGGTACTTGAACGCCATCACTTCGTCCGGGTTCGATTTCGTCCCGGTGCTTCTGGGGGCCGTCCTTCTATGGGACTTCTTCACGAGAATCATGCATGGGGTCACGATGGCGTTCCTCGAAGACGTGTGGTCGCACAATTTCTTGAACATTTTCGCGTCGCCGCTCTCGATCCGGGATTACCTCGGTGGCCTGGTGATCTCCAGCATCGCGACCAGCTCGGTGGGGCTCCTCCTCATGGTCGCATTGGCCGCCGCGTTCTTCGGCTTATCCTTCTTCGTCTACGGCCTGATGCTCGTCCCGTTCTTCCTGGTTCTTTTCATGTTCGGGATAGCCCTCGGCATCCTCTGCTGCGCCGTCGTGCTCCGGTTCGGGCCCGCTTCGGAGTGGCTCGTCTGGCCCGTTCCCGCCCTTCTCTCGCCCTTCGCCGCTGTCTTCTATCCCGTATCGACGCTCCCCCACTGGATGCAGCAGATATCGATGCTGCTGCCCCCGTCTTACGTGTTCGAGGGGATGCGGGCGATCATCGCCGGTGGCGCGTTTCAGATACCCAAGCTGCTGTGGAGCGCAGGCCTTGCCGCGGTCTACATCCTTCTCGCGTCGTGGTTCTTCTCCCGCATCCACCGGCACGCGGTGCGCACCGGGCTCCTTGCGCGCTACAGCGCGGAAAGCGTCTCGTAGCGGAAGTCCCGGTCACTCGGAGATCCGCATCTCCTTGACCCAGTGGTTGGGCATCGCAGGCCGATCGGATGTCTGCGTCCCGACGATGTCGGGGCCTGCGCCGACGCGCCAGTAGTAATTGCTGCCCGACGGGACGTTGAATCCCTCCCCCGTCGCCGGATCCACGATCCGGACCTCGCCGCGGTAGGCCTGCGACCAGTTCTCCCGGCTTCGGTCCTGGCTCCGGGACCTATCCTCCCATGCCCGGTTGATGATTCCCGAGATCTCCTCGTGCGTCTGCCGGTTGATCTCGTTGACCCGGGCGTTCGTCTGCGCCTGCTGTGCCTGCCAGGCCGGGTTCCACCGCAGCCCCAGGACCATCTTGGCCAGCACCGCCCGGGCCACCGGCTCGGCCGAAGGGGCGGCCAGGTAACTGTTGAAGGCCGTCACGAACCACACTCCCGCGTCGGGAGTCGTCGGCTTGGGATGCAGGAGCGTCTGGCAGATCGCGTAGCCTTTGCGCGCCCCGCCCTCGCCTTGCGTCTCGAAGGATATCTCGCCGGTGTCGACGCGCGCCCGCATTCCGGCGCTCTGCCACTGCGCCGCCACCTGCATGGAAACTTCCGGGAAATCCTTTCCCTGGACGTTGCGGATAGATCCGACCCGCGGAGGGAAGTACATCTCCGTGAGGAACGCGGTGGACGGGACATAGCGCATTATCAGCAGCCGGTTGAGCCCGTCGGGGCTGAACCACCCCCCCTCGCGCAGGCCCATGCTCATTCCGACCTGCGTCGGGAGCTCGAAAGGGGGTATGGA
>DATBLU010000018.1:0-19202 GCA_036555205.1 Candidatus Deferrimicrobiaceae bacterium | reverse complement strand
GGCTCCAAGGTATTCACCAAGAACATCCTGGCAAGGTACGGGATCCCGACCGCGGATTTCCGCGTGTTCGACGACTACGACGACGCGGAGCAGTTCGTCCTTACCCATCGCCTGCCCGTCGTGATCAAGGCGGACGGACTGGCGGCCGGCAAGGGAGTGGCCGTTGCCGCGACGTACGAGGAGGCGGTCGCGTTCTTGAGGGACGTAATGGAGAAGAAGGTCTTCGGCCCGGCCGGCGAGAAGGTCGTCGTCGAGGACTGCCTGACGGGCGAGGAGGCCTCCTACATCGTCTTCACCGACGGAGAGAAGATCGTTCCGCTTCCCAGCTCCCAGGACCACAAGCGGATCGGCGACGGGGACACGGGGCCCAATACCGGGGGGATGGGGGCGTACTCCCCGGCGCCGGTGGTGACTCCCGAAGTCGAGAAAAAGGCTCTGGAGAAAATCTTCCGGCCTCTCCTGGCCGGCATGCGCGCCGAGGGGATGCCGTTCCGCGGGATCCTTTACGGGGGTCTCATGATCGAGCGCGGCGAGCCCAGGGTGCTCGAGTTCAACGTCAGGTTCGGCGACCCGGAGGCGCAGCCTCTTTTCATGCGGCTGAAAAGCGACCTCGTGCCGCTTCTCGTCCAGTGCGCGCAGGGGAAACTGACGGACGCGGTGATGGAGATCGACCCCCGGCCCACCGTGTGCATCGTCATGTCCTCCGCCGGCTATCCCGGCGCCTACAAGAAGGGGTTCCCCATCTCCGGCATCGAGGAGGCGGAAAGCCTGGGCGGCGTCCAGGTGTTCCACGCGGGAACCGCATTGAAGGACGGCCGGCTTGTGAGCAACGGAGGGCGTGTGCTTGGAGTCACGGCGGTCGACGGAAACATCCGGAGCGCGATCGAGCGCGGCTACCGCGCGGCGGAGAAGATACAGTGGGAAGGGGCGTACTACCGCAGCGACATCGGTAAAAGGGCGCTTATGCGGGGCGGGGCCTGATTCCGATGGCAGGAAAAGTCCTCATTCTCATGGGCAGCAGATCGGACGCGGATGTCATGGGAGAGGCATCCCGAACGCTTTCCGAGCTGGGAATCCCCTGCACGACGACCATAGCGTCCGCCCACAGGTCTCCCGGGCGCACCCAGAAGCTGGCCAGGGAAGCCGAAGGCGAAGGGTTCTCCGTTATAATCGCGGGCGCGGGCGCGGCGGCTCATCTCGCGGGGGTCGTCGCGTCGGAGACGGTGCTGCCCGTCATAGGGGTGCCGCTTGCGAGCTCTCCCCTTTCCGGGCTGGACTCCCTGCTCTCCACCGCGCAGATGCCCGGAGGCGTGCCCGTCGCGACGATGGCGGTCGGCAGGGCCGGCGCCCAGAACGCCGCGTACCTTGCCGCGCAGATACTTGCATTGTCCGACGCAAAGCTCAGGAAGAAGCTCAAGGACCGGAGGCGGCGGATGGCGGAAGCGGTCGCCGCGGCCGCGGAAGAGGTGAAATGATCTTCCTCTCCCCCGAATGCTTCCCCTGCTTCCTGCGGCAGGCGGACATGGCGGCGCGCGCGCACGGCGCATCGGAGGCGGAGCGGACTGCGCTTGCCGCCAGGTCGTCCGCGATGCTGGCGGGTCTTTCCGACGGCGAGGTGCCCGCGGGGATCGCCACCCGCCTCCAGGCGCTCGCCCGGGAGTCGCTGCGGACCGAAGATCCTTTCCGCCGGGTGAAGCGCCGCGAGCTGGAACGGTTCGATGCCGTATCGAGGAGGGCGGAGGAGATCGTCGCCGCCTCGGCGGACCCGCTCGCGGCGGCCGTGTGGATCGCGGTGTTCGGCAACATCATGGACTCCGGAATAATAGAGCGTGAGTCGATGGAGCGCGAGGTCGAAAGCCTTTCCGGGGAGGCGTCGCGTAACGAGGTCCCGGGGGATCTTCTCGAACGGATCCGGAGCGCGAAACGCATCGGCGTCCTCCTGGACAACGCCGGAGAGGCCGCCTTCGACGTGCCGCTGCTCTCGCGCCTGGGGCTTGGCGGCGGGCGGGAAGTATGGATCGGTGTGAAGGGCGGTCCCGTCATCGACGACCTGACCGCGGACGAGGCGACGGAGATAGGCCTGTCGCGCTACGGCGAGATCGTCTCGAACGGGAACCGGGGAGTGGGAACGGACCTTGACCTGTGTCCGCCGGAATTCCGCTCCAGGATACGCGACTCGGACGTCGTGCTGTCCAAGGGGCAGGCCAATTTCGAGACGCTCGTGGGACGGGTGCGCAACGCCGTCTTCCTGCTGCGCTGCAAGTGCCCGGTGGTGTCGCGCGCCCTCGGGAAAAGGGAAGGCGACATCGTCATAATCGACGGCGCGACGGCGGCATGACGCGCCTTGCGCGCTTCGACGCGGGAAACGTCGCATTCTTCCCTCCCGGGGTGGTCGAATCGCTCCAGGCCGGGGGGATGGTCGTCTATCCCACCGACACGCTTTACGGCCTGGGGGTCGACCCGCGCTCGAAGGAAGGGCTCCGCAAGCTGCTCGTCCTCAAGGGCCGCGAGGGGAAAAAGCCGATCCCGCTCCTTCTGGACGGACCGGAGCGGGTGTCCGACTGGGCGGAGCATGTCCCGGCGGCGGCCGGCCGCCTCATGGAAAAGTTCTGGCCGGGCGGCTTGACGATTGTTCTGCCCGCATGGGCGGACGTGCCGGAGCCGATCACCGGCGGCGGCCGTACCGTCGGACTGCGTGTGCCGAGCCATCCCATCCCCCGCGCGCTTGCGAAGGCCCTGGGAGGCGCTATCACCGGGACGTCCGCCAACCGGGCGGGAAATCCAGGCGACTGGCGCAGCGCCGAGGAGATAGTCCGGGAGTTCACCGGGGAAGTCGACTGGGTCCTGTGGGACGGCCCTCCTCCCGCGGCCGGTCGGGCGGACTCCGGAGTCGGCCGGTTCCCGGGCTCCACGGTGGTGCGGGCGGCCGATGGAGACGTCGTGCTCCTGCGCGAGGGGGCGATTCCGTTCCGGGAGATCACAGAGTGCTTGAAGAAGGGATGAAGCCATGGCAATCGTAGCGCCGTTTCGAGGGATACACTACGACACGAAGAAGATCGGGGACCTTTCCAGCGTCGTTACGCAGCCGTACGACGTGATATCGCCGGAGGAGCAGAAGTCCCTCCACAAACGCCATCCCCGCAACATCGTCTGGGTGGATTTCGGCATGGACCAGGCGGGGGACGGCCCGAATGAAAACAAGTACAGCCGCGCCGCCTCCCGTTACCGCCAGTGGCTCGCCGAGGGTACGCTCGTGCAGGACGAGCGGCCGGCCTTCTACTACTACGAGCAGGAGTTTTCCATTCCGGGGAAGGGGACCTTCGTGCGCAAGGGCTACCTGGGCGCGCTGCGGCTCTCCGCCTTTGGAGAAGGCGAGGTGCTTCCCCACGAAAGGACGCTGTCGAAGCCGAAGGAGGACCGCCTTGCACTCATGCGGGGGACGGACGCGAACATGAGCCCCATCTTCGGGCTGTTCTCCGACCCGAAGGACGAGGTCCTGTCGGCGCTGCGCAAGGGGCTTCCTCCGTCCCCGGATTTCGCGGCGAAGGACGACCTGGGGATCCTGCACCGCGTCTGGACGGTATCGGATCCCGCGGCCCAGGCGGCGGCGGCGAAGAAGATGGAGGACAAGAAGGTCTTCATCGCCGACGGCCATCACCGGTACGAGACCGCCCTCGCATTCCGCGACGAGATGAGGAAGAAGCACGGCAGCAGGAATGACGCCGCCTACGAGCATGTCCTCATGTTCATGTGCAACATGGACGACAAGGGGATCGTAATACTGCCGACGCACCGGGGCGTCCATTCGCTTCCCGGGTTTTCCGAGGAGGAACTGGCAGCGAAAGTGCGCGCGGCGTTGCCGATGGAGACCCGCAAGGGATCGCCGGAGGAAGCGATCCGTGCCCTCGAAGCTGCGGGGAAGAAGGGAAAGGCGATCGCATGGAGCGCCGGGGGAAGCCGGTTCCATTTGATCGCGTTCCCGGAGCTTGCCCGCTTCTGCGCGCAGCGCCTTGCGAAATTCCCCCCCGAGCTCCGCTCCCTGGACGTGGTGCTCCTCCACGGCTATCTGCTTGAGCAGGTGCTGGGCGTGACCCCGGAGGCGGTGACCGCCGGGAGCTGCGTCAAGTATTACAAGGACCCGGCCAAGGCCGTCTCTGACCTCAACGGCGGCGCCATCCAGGCCGCGTTCTTCCTGAACCCGGTGACAGTGGAGGAATTCCGCAGCGTTTCGCTATCGGGGCATGTACTGCCCCAGAAGTCCACGTTCTTCTACCCGAAGATCCTGACGGGGCTGCTGATCTTCTCCACGCGCGGGGATGAGCGCGTCTCCGCCTGAGAAATATCAATCCGCGGGCGCCCGGCGCGGCGGGAGCGGGTTGGACGCTCTTTCCGTGCTGCAGCCGGATCGTGGTTACCGGTTTTCCCTGGACGCGGTTCTCCTGGCCGATTTCGCGGCCGCGGATTGCGGCCGCTCGGTCCTGGACCTCGGGACCGGATGCGGCATAGTCCTTCTCCTGCTGGCCAGGTTGTGCCCTTCACTTCGCAGCGGAGTCGGCGTGGAGATCCAGCGGAGCCTGTGGGAGTTCGCGCGGAGAAATTTCGAGCGGAACGGGCACGGAAAGGCGCTGGCGGCGGTTCACGGCGATTTCCGGAAAGAACGGAAGGAAATTCCTCCCGGATCGTTCGACCTCGTCGTCTCG
The DNA here is from genome assembly GCA_036555205.1 of Candidatus Deferrimicrobiaceae bacterium. Classification (GTDB taxonomy): domain Bacteria; phylum Desulfobacterota; class Deferrimicrobia; order Deferrimicrobiales; family Deferrimicrobiaceae; genus FEB-35. The sequence goes on along the minus strand of DATBLU010000018.1, from coordinate 14,502 downwards.
AATCCCCCGTTCCGAAAGGCGGGGGCCGGCAGGAGGAATCCCGACCCCCAGAAAGAGACCGCGCGGCACGAGGTCGAGTGCACGCTTGCCGACGTGTTCGCGGCGGCGGGCAGGGCGCTGTCCCCAAATGGGCGGTTCGCCATGATAGGCCTGCCGGAACGCCTTCCCGAAATCCTGTCCTGCGCCGCCTCCTCGGGGATCTTCCCGGAGCGGCTCAGGTTCGTCCACCCTTGCGCCGGCCGCCCCGCCAACCTGCTGCTGTTTGCGGGAAGCCGCCGCAAGGCGCGGCCGCTGTCGGTTCCGCCGCCCCTTGCCGTTTACGCGGAGAAGGGAATATACCATCCGGAGTTGGAAGAAATGTACCGCCGCCTCATCCGTCCTTGACGAACTTGAGGGAAGCCGAGTTCATGCAGTAGCGCAGCCCCGTAGGCTTCGGTCCGTCGTCGAAAACGTGGCCGAGGTGAGCGTCGCACCGGCTGCAAAGCACCTCCGTACGCCGCGAGAAGAAGCTGTTGTCCTCCTCGGTCCGGATGTTTTCCCGGGCGATCGGGTCCCAGAAGCTCGGCCACCCGGTGCCGGAGTCGTACTTGGTGTCCGACTTGAACAGGTCGTTCCCGCAACAGACGCACTGGTATATCCCCTTTTCCTTCGTGTCCCAGTAGGCTCCCGAGAACGCCCTTTCGGTTCCCTTCCGGCGTGTGACGTTGAATTGCTCCGGGCTCAGCATCTTTTTCCACTCGGCATCGGTTTTCAACACCTTTTCGGTCATTACGTATCCTTTCCGGCTGGCCGAATACACCTTGATCTGCGCAGAGCCGCCTCCGGAGCCTCCCCCGGGGGACTGCCTTGCGGCGTGCAACGCTGCCGGACCTGCCGCCGCCAGCCCGATGACGGCGGCGCAAAGCTTCAGGAACTCGCTCCTTCGAAGCCTGGCATCCAGCAAGCGTTTCATGGCCGAACCTCCTTGCGGCCAATATTAGATTCGACGGTTTTCCGCGCCGTTTCTCTCGGATCGGGGAAGGACTAGGCTTTGCGCGAAGCGGCTTTTCGCGCGAGGGAGCGCAGGATTATCCTGGTTTCCGGGTCCGCCACTTCGCCTATGCCTTCCGGTTCGGGGATTGTAACCGGAAGCGCGCCGTCGCCTATGCCTTCCGGTTCATCGGCCCCGGCCGCCGGGAGGGGACCCACGACGAACCGGATGTCGGAGGCCTTTTCGCCCTCCAGGATCCCGTTGATGCGCTCGAGAAGGACGGGCTTCATCAATTGGAGCTCCTGCGACCAGGAGTGGTTGAGGACCGTCACGGTGAGGACGCGGTTCTTAAGTCTCGCCGGGCACGTTTTTCCGGATAGAAGAGGTCCCACGATCTGCGGCCATTCGGATGAGAGACGCACCATCCACGCTACGGCATGAAGCCCCTGGGCGGCAAGGACGTCCTCCAGCACATCGGACACCCTCGACGCTTTCTTCACGTGCGATCCTGGCGGGTCCGCCGCATCCTGCCTCCCGCTATCTGGCCTATGAGCGCGCACGCGACGAACGGCGGGATGGCCCATGCGGACACATGATTGGTGATGCGCAGGTATGCGATGATCGGGACGGAGAGATGGACGTAGATGAACCACAACAGGGACAGTTTCCTTGTCCCTTCCCGCAGGTAACCGAGCGGGAGATTGACGACCAGGGCAAAGGCGCCGATCCATGCCATGGTCGTCAATTCGGGCTGCGTCCCGAATATGTTTCCGGCGGCAATCATTTAATAACTATATAATATACGTCCAATCCTTACAGCAGATTCGGGAGGTTTCCGTTGGGGCGCCTTTCCCCCCGGGATATGATCCTGATATTCAGGGGGACACACCAGGTTCTGTCGGCGGAAAAGCACCTTAAAAGGGGAGGCGTGCCCATGCGCCTGATCCCGGTCCCCAGGAGCCTGACTTCCGACTGCGGCCTGGCGATACGCATACACTCCGGTGAGCGCGCCCGCGCCAGGAAAATACTTATGGCAGCGAAACTTCTACCCGCATCGGCCCACCTTTTGCGAGGTAATGGGGGGTACGAGGCGGTCGCCTTCTGACCGCCCATCTACACGTTCTCCGGGAAAAGGGGGACTTTTACCTTGACAAATCCAAATTGGCCAATCAAAATAGACACTTATTATAGATCCGCCGGAGGTAGCGTGCGCGGGCGGAACGCTGGCCGCATCTGTTTCCGAATAACCGTTTTCGTAGTGCTTATGACACTTTCGGTATCCGGCTTCGCAGGCGAACCGGAGATGCCGCCGGCGTCCGCGGCATCGGCGGCCGAAACCCGCCCGGCCCCGGAACTTATGACGGCTGCCGTCCCCGCCGTCACCCCGGCCGTCATGCCGGCTCCCGTCCCTGCGGCCCCCCTGGCGACCGTACCTGCAGTCGTCTCCGCGGTCGCGCCTGCGCCCGACCCCGCCCTTTCGGCTCAGCCGTCCGAGTCGCAGTCCCAACCTGCCGTTCCGTCTCGGCTTCCACCTGAACCTGTCGCCGTCATCTCCGCTCCGCCCGAGGAGAAGCAAAAGGATCGCGTGCTGTCGCAGGGCGAGGTGGATCTCCAACTGTTTAAGAACAGGGAGGAGGAGCGCGAGGAGGCCGCGGCCCCGGAGTTTTTCGTCAGCGCGCAGGGGGAAAGCCGGCACAGGGACGCGGACCTTTATACCGGCCTGATGGGCCGGATAGACAAGTTCATCCGCTATTTCCAGACAGCCGGGCGCAGCAGGTTCGAGCTTTATCTGACCAGGTCCGGAAAATACGCCGACATGATGCGCGGAATTCTCGCCACGTACGGCCTTCCCGGCGATCTGATCTACCTTGCCCTCATAGAGAGCGGGTTTTCCCCGAAGGCGTATTCGGTGGCGCGGGCCGCCGGCCCCTGGCAGTTCATCGCCGGCACGGGCCGCAGGTACGGACTGCGGATCGACTGGTGGGCCGACGAACGAAGGGACTACGAGAAATCCACCCACGCCGCCGCGTCGTATCTTAAGGATCTCTACGGCATGTTCGAGTCCTGGCCGCTTGCCACCGCCGCGTACAACGCGGGAGAAGGGAAGATCCTGAAGGCGGTAACCAGGTACAAGTCCGAAGATTACGTGGAGCTGATCCGCCATCGGTACTTGAAGCAGGAGACCAAGGATTACGTTCCCAAGATGATCGCGGCCCTGACCATCGCCAAGGAGCCCGAGAAGTTCGGTTTCGTCGGGGTGAAATACGAGGATCCGCTGGAATTCGACAAGGTGACCGTTCCCGGCGGGACCGACCTGCCGACGCTGGGGCGCATCATCGGGGTTCCCTACGAATCCCTGCGGGAGTGGAACCCCGAGCTTCGCCGGTTCTGCACTCCGCCCAACCGGGACGAATACGAGATACGGCTTCCCAAGGGGTACGGCAAAATCGCAGAGGAGCAGATGGAGGAGATACATGCGAGCGCCAACGTCAACTTCCTTCTGCATACGGTGAAAAAAGGCGAAACCCTGGAATCCCTGGCGAACCGGTATCACACGACGGCCCCGATACTCCAGGAGCTGAACGGGTTGAAAAAGCCCGGGATCGGCCGCACGGCCCGGCTCGTTATCCCGATAGCCGGCCTGTCCGAAGAGGAGGCCGTACCGGGGAAAGAGGTCTCTCCGGGGCAGGTAGAGGCCGCATTGAAGCGCATGGACGACGTGGCGCGGCGAACCCGTACTGTGCGCGTCAGGAAGGGCGACACGCTGGCCCGCATTTCGAAGAGAACCGGCGTCCCCGTCGACGAGCTCGCGGAAGCGAACGGTTTGAAGGCGAAGAGCCGCTTGAAGATCGGAATGAGGCTCCGGCTTCCGGGGACGGGGTCCTACCAGGCCAAGAAGTCCGTGGCATCGGATAGCCGGGGAGTTAAGGAAAAACGGCACGTGGTGCGCCGCGGCGACACCCTTTCGAAGATATCCAAGGTATACGGCGTAACTCCCGAGCAGCTCTCCGAGCGAAACAACCTCAAGGAAGGGCAAATCCTGCCCCGAGGACGCGTCCTGCGAATCCCCTTGGAGTCCTAACCTGCAAGACCCCCGCAACTTCGTCTACCTGGACAACGCCGCAACTTCACTCCCAAAGCCGAACGGCGTAGCGGACGCGGTCGCCGCCGCCATTCGGCGGGCGGGAAACCCCGGCCGCTCCGGCCATGCGCTGTCCCTTCGCTCCGCGAGGGACGTCTTCGTCGCGCGCGAGAGGCTGGCGGAGCTGTTCGGCGCCGGCGACAGCTCCCGATTCGTCTTCACGGAGAACGCGACCGCCGCCCTCAACCAGGCGATAAAGGGATTGCTCAAGGCCGGCGACCACGTGGTGACCACGTCCGTCGAGCACAACTCCGTAATGAGGCCGCTGCGCCGCATGGAGGATGGGGGCGTATCCGTTACGGTCGTCCCCGCCGGCAAAGACGGCGTCGTCGATGCGGGGGACGTGGCCGCCGCCATACGAAAGGCTACGCGTCTGGTCGTCGTCGTGCACGCTTCCAACGTCTCGGGCGCGATCCAGCCCGTCGGGGAGATCGTGCGGGCGGCGCGCCGGCGCGGAGTCGCCACGCTGGTGGATGCGGCCCAGACCGCGGGGGCTGTTCCGATAGACCTTGGGGCCCTTCCGGTCGACCTGCTCGCCGCCCCGGGGCACAAGGGGCTTCTCGGCCCGCAGGGGACCGGTTTCCTCTACGTGCGGGAAGGAGTGACACTTTCGCCCCTCATCGAAGGGGGGACGGGCACACGTTCGGAGAACGACCGCCAGCCGGATTTCTTCCCCGACGCCCTCGAGTCGGGGACGCGCAACAGCGTCGGCCTTGCGGGCCTCGCGGTCTCCCTCGCCTGGTTGCTGCGCAAAGGGGTGAAAACCGTGCGGGAGAAGGAAACGAAGCTGCTTTCCGAGCTCCTGGCAGGCATGGGGAAGATTCCGGGCGTGGCCCTGTTCGGTCCCCTGGATCCCGCCCGCCGCGCCTCGGTCCTGTCCTTCCTGGTGGAAGGGATGGATCCGGCGGAGACGGGGCGCCTTCTGGAGAAGCGGTTCGGCATCCTCGTGCGCGCGGGGCTGCATTGTTCGCCCAATTCGCACCGGACGCTCGGGACGTTCCCGGAAGGCACGGTGCGGGTGAGCCCCGGACCGTTCACGACGAGGAAGGAGGTCGCTTTTTTCCTTTCCGCGCTGCGGAAGATAAGTTCTTCGCGGCGCCGGGACCGCCGAGCGCCGCCGCCCGGCGTATGATGGCGGTAGTCGACCGGCCCGCGAGGAACCGGATCGTCCGCACCGACCCGCCGCGATCTCTTACGAATTCCGAGCCGACTATATTCTTCCCTTTCCAGTCGCCGCCCTTTACAAGCACGTGCGGGACGACCCGTTCGATAATAGCGGCCGGCGTCTCCTCCCTGAAAATCACCACGTAAGATACGCAGGAGAGAGAGGCCAGCATGTACGCCCGGTCGGCTTCGCCCTGGACAGGGCGGCCGGGGCCCTTGAGCCTGCGGACCGACTCGTCGGCGTTGACGCCCACGACGAGGACGTCGCCCAGCTTTGCGGCCTGCCGCAGGTAGCGGGCGTGGCCGGTGTGCAGAATGTCGAAGCAGCCGTTGGTGAACACGATCCGCTTCCCCGCCCGGCGAAGGCGCGAAAAGAGCGGGGCGGCGCTGCGGGCCGGGACTATTTTTTTTGCCGGGTCTTCCGGTAGGCGCGTTCGTTCCGGTCCTGCGCGCACGGGATCCTCCTCCTGGCCTCGGCGACCTGGGACGGGTCGATCGACGCGATCGCCAGCCCCTCCTCCTCGCCGGCGCTTGCCAGCCGTTCCCCCCAGGGCGAGACGATCAGAGAGCCGCCGGCGAACCGGAAGTCCCCCGATGGCCCCACGGCGTTCGATGCGGCGACGAAGAGCTGGCTCTCCACCGCCCGCGCCGTATTGAGCAGCTCCCAGTGCGCTTTCCGGACCGAGGGCCATTGCGCGCTTACGCAGAACAGGGTCGCCCCTTCGAGGAAATATTTCCGCGACAGCTCCGGGAAGCGCAGATCGTAGCAGATGTGCGGCCCGATCGCGCCGACGTCGGTCAGCGCCACCTCCGCGCTGTATCCCTTGCGGAAGTGGAGGTGCTCTCCGGACGGCTGAAAAAGATGGGCCTTGCGATACCGTCCCGTGATCGCTCCGGTCGCATTGACGACGTAAAGGGTATTGTAGACGTACCTCCCCGCGCGCTCGGGAAGCGATCCGGCGATCACCATGCGTTTATCGGACGCGAGCCTGCGCAGGTCGTGCAGGATCCCGGGGGTGGTCCTGGCCAGGGCGTTCAGCCGGTCGTATGCGAAGCCGGTGCTCCACATTTCCGGCAGGACGCACAACGAGGCGCCCTCCCGCGCTGCCTCGCCCAGGAGGGCAAACGCCCTTCCCGCGTTTGCCTCCACGGATCCCATGTCGATGCGGAACTGCAGCACTGCTGCCTTGAAAGGGCGGATCATCAAGGTCTCCGCGAGCCTAAAGGGAATCAGAGGACGGTGCGGGCCACCGTCAGGACCACTATATTCCCGGCCCCCGCCGTTTTCAAGGCGAGGGAGCACGCCCTCGCGGTGGCGCCCGACGTGAACACGTCGTCCAGCAGCAGGATTTCGGGGGGCGGCTGCAGACGGGGAGGGACGCCGAATCCGCCGCGCACGTTTTCCCCGCGCTCGGCGAGCCGCAACCCGGCCTGCGGACGATTTCCGCCGCCTCTTCGAAGGACGGCGGGCTCGAATGGCCAGCCGGCAAGGGCAGAGAATGCCCGCCCCACCAGGGCGGGAAAATTGAATCCCCGCTGGAAATATTTGAACGGCCGGATCGGAACGGGGACGACGACCGGCCGGAAGCCGGCCGGAAAACGGTCGGCCCATTTCCCGGAAACGGCTTCCAGCAGCCTTTCGGCGACGGCTTTCGCGGGGACGGCTTGCCTTGCGTATTTCACGGCGCGTATCCCGTCCCGGACGCATCCCTCGTAGGCGAAAAGCGAGCGCGCGAAATCGAAAGGCGGAGGGTCCGCGCAGCAATGGCGGCAGGCGGGGACATCGCGGGCCGCGCGGCCGCCCGCGAAGGCGCCGCAGCGGGGGCACTCCCCGCCGCCGTAGGCGGGCCAGCTCCTTACGGATTCGGCGGATATGCCGCATGGCGATGAAGGGAAAAGCGACGTCAGGCAGCGAAGCTCGGCCAGCAATCCCGCAGCCCTGATCCGCCGCACAAGGCCGGTAGCTACGTTCCCGGGATCAGCGAATGGATGCGGGCGCCGCGTACTCCCTGTGGCCGTGGTCGATGGCGTAGGCGTTCCAGGCCCCGCAGTCGGGGCACCTGCCGGCCCACTTGATGGTGGCCTCTCCGCATTTCGAGCATCGGAAGGGAATGAGGTAGCGCCGCTTGTAGCCGAAGGCTCGCTGGTAGTGCTGGCAGGCGGATTCATATCGGCCTCTCCGCCGGAGCGCCTCCGCCAGCAGTATGTTGACGGACTCCCGTTCCGGCTCGAGCGATTCCGCCTTCAACAACTGTTCCACCGCCTCGTCGTTCATTTCAAGCCGCAGGAAAAACTTGCCCATGAACAGATTGACGTCGAAGTCCGAGGGGAACTCCTGCACGAGCTCGGTGTATACGCCTATCACCGCCTGCGGACTCTCCGTCTCGATGCCCATATCCTCGAGCTTTATGAGAAAGACGGCGTTCCGCGTCGCCCTGTAGCCTTGCAGAAGTATATCGGTGGCTTCGTCCAGGTTCCCTCGCGACCGCATGTATTCGGACAGGGCGACATGCGACGCGCAGAATCCGGGCTGGTCCTTTATGAGGTCTCTCAAGCGCCGTTCCGCGTCGTCGGTTTTCCCTTCGGCCAGCCGGACGGCGGCTTTCTCGTACCGCAGGGCGTCGAAGAGCGCCTGGTCCTCCGGCGTTGCCGATTTACCCTTGTATTTCATTATCTTCTTCTGCATTGCGTAGGCTTGCACCATCTCCTTGCGGAGAAGGTGAATGTCCCGCAGCCCCTCCCAGGCCCGCGGATTCTCCCCCTCGGCGTCCTCGATCGCCTTCAGAAGGGAGTAGGCGTTGTCCAGGTCGTTCATCCCGCGGTACAGGTTCGCCAGCCGGAAGAAAACCGACAGGTCGGCAGGGTCGATCTGCTTGACCCGCGTCAGCGCCTTCACCGCCTCGAGGTTATTGCCCCGCTCCGTCTCGACCGAGGAGAGGAGGTCGAGAGCCTCGCGGTCGTCGGGATTTACGGAGAGGCTGCGCTCCAGCTCCTTCGACGCCTCCTGGAGCATCCCCCTCTGGAACATCTCGGATGCCTTCGCCACCCTCGCGCGCGCCGCCTCCCGGCGCTGCTTCTCCCGGCGCTCCTTCCAGTTCTTCGACGCCATGGTCACGTCCTTGACCAGGGTGCCGAGGATGACCATCGCCGCCCCGAGCGAGAAGGACAGGATGGCGAGCTCGCTTACGGTCACCTCCATCATTCGGGTCGCGGAGTAGAAAAACTGGATGTGCTGGCCGTTCAGCAGCGATATGTAGGAAAATCCAACCAGGATGATGACGAACAGCAGGAACAGAAGTCGGACCGCCATGTGCGGATTCCTCCGGGGTTATCGCTCCTCGGGGAGGGGGATCTCCGGGGCCGATCCCCACAGCCGGTCGAAGTTGTAGAATTCCCTGACGCTGGAAAGAAACACGTGCACCACGAAATCGCCGTAATCGAGAAGGACCCAGCGTCCTTCCCGGATCCCTTCAACGCCCAGCGGACGAACCCCGTCCTTCCGGAGCGACTCCTCGATGTGGTGGGCGACGGCCGAGACCTGCCGGTCGGACGTCCCCGAGCATAGGAGGAAGAAGTCGGTGAATGTGGCCCGTTCCCGTACGTCCAAGGCGCGGATGTCGGCGGCCTTTTTATCATGGGCCAGCCTTGCGCATCGCAGCAGCGTATCCCGTGTCGTTATGGCCTTCGCCCCTCCGCGCGATCGACGTAAAGACGGTTGTCCAATATGTACCGCTCCACCTCCGGCTGTACGAGCCCCCGAATGCACATGCCCTTGCGGACTTTCTCGCGGATGGCGCTAGATGAGACGTCCAGGGCCGGCAGCGAGGGGCAGAACAGCCTCCGCCCGCCCGGGAGGCGGTAGCTTCTTCCCTGCCAACTATAGCAATGCGGGTCCTCTTTTTCAATACGGATGCCCTCGGGGGGAGCGGGCTCCGGGCCCGCTCCGGCGCGCGGAAGGAGGAGGAAATCGCACGCGGAGAGGAGATCCCGGTATCGGTGCCAGGTCGACACCTCGGCGAACGAGTCCGCCCCCATGACGAAGATGATGCGCGCGTCGGGCAGGGTCTCCCGGAAATGAACGACGGTGAGGAGCGAGTAGGACGGCCCTTCCCGCTTGATCTCCACGTCGGACACTTCGATATCCGCCAGCCCTGCCGTACCCGCCGCGACCATCGCGAAGCGGTGCCTCGCCTCGGACACGGGCTGTCTCGGCTTGTGCGGGGGGTAATGAGCCGGGAAAAAGATGACGCGCGATATCCCCAGCGCCTCCTTCGCCTCGATCGCCATCCGCAGGTGGCCGTTGTGGAAGGGATCGAACGTCCCGCCGAAGAGCGCCACCGATGTCAGCGGAGATCGCACTTAAGTCCGGACCTGGCCGTCCCCGAACGCTATGAACTTGGTGGTCGTCAATTCCTCCAGGCCCATGGGCCCGAACGCGTGGATCTTGGAGGTGCTGATCCCGATCTCCGCGCCCAGCCCCAGCTGGAATCCGTCGTTGAACCGGGTGGAGGCGTTGACAAGGACCAGCGACGAGTCCACCTCGCGCACGAACCGCATCGCCCTGGCATGGTCCTTCGTGAGGATCGCCTCGGTGTGGAGCGAGCCGTAGCGGCGGATGTGCTCCATGGCCTCTTCCATGGACGAGACCACCTTGACCGCGAGGATCAGGTCCAGGTATTCGGTCCCCCAGTCCTCCTCCGATGCGGGACCGGCCTGCGGGAGGAGACGAAGGGTCTTCGGGCAGCCGCGCAGCTCGACGCCGCTCCTGACCAGCTCCGAAGCCACCGCGGGAAGGAATCCGGGCGCGGCCTTCTCGTGCACCAGAAGCGTCTCCATGGCGTTGCAGACCCCGGGACGCTGCACCTTCGCGTTGACGCACACCTGGACGGCCTGCCCGATGTCCGCGTCCTCGTCCACGTAGATGTGGCAGACCCCCTTGTAATGCTTGATCACCGGGATGCGCGACTTCTCAGCAACGCTGCGGATGAGCCCCTCGCCCCCCCGGGGGATGATGAGATCGATGAACTCCTCGGCGGCAAGCATGCAGTCGATGGCCGATCGGTCCGTGCGCTCGATGATCGACACGGAGTCGTCCGGCAGGCCGCTTTCGGAAAGCGCGTCCCGCAGGATTCGCGCGATCGCCGTGTTGGAGCGGATGGCCTCGGATCCACCGCGCAGAACCACCGCGTTTCCCGATTTGACGCAAAGGGCCGCCGCGTCGGCGGTCACGTTCGGGCGCGATTCGTAGATGATGCCGATCACACCGAGGGGGATGCGCATGCGCCCCACCCACAGACCGTTGGGACGCCGCCACATCTTCAGGACCTCTCCCACCGGGTCGGGCAGCGCGATCACCTCCTCTATCCCGTCCGCCATCTGGCGGATCCTTGCGTCGGTCAGCAGAAGCCGGTCGAGCATCGCGGCGGACAGCTCCCTTGCCTTCCCGGCCTCCACGTCCTTCAGATTTTCTGCCTTGAGCCACTCCGCCCGGCCGCGCAGTCCCTTCGCCATGCCCGCCAGCGCAGCGTTCTTCTTCGAGGAGTCGGCCCTGCCCAGCGAGACTGACGCCTCCTTGGCGGCGCGACAGATCCTCTCCACGCTGTCCCTGATCGTCGTCATCGCCGGACCTCCGCCCCCGCCAGGATCGTCAGGTTGTCGCGGTGGACGACCTCGGCCGGGGTGTCCGCCCCCAGGATCGCCCGGACCTCCGCGCTTTTGCGCCCCATCCCCATTTTCACCTCGTCGCTGGACCAGGAGGCGATCCCGCGGGCGAAGACGCGCCCCCTGCGGTCGCCGACGGAAACCGCGTCACCCCTCCGGAAAGTCCCCGATACCCCCAGGATCCCCGCCGGCAGAAGACTCTTCCCACCCTCAAGAAGCACTTTCCTGGCGCCGTCGTCGACCGCGATCGTCCCGTGCGGCTGCAGGGCGTGGGCTATCCACATCTTGCGGCTGCGCGCCCTTCCGGCGCCGCGGGGAAGAATAAGGGTGCCGGCCTCGCTGCCTTCAAGGACGTCCAGGATGGACCGGCGCGACAGGCCGCCGGCTATGACGACGGGGGTCCCCCACGAGGTTACGACACGGGCCGCCAGGAGCTTGGAGCCCATTCCCCCCGTCCCCACCGATCCGCTCTTTCCCCCCGCGGACCTGATTAGGTCGTCGTCGATCCTCGCCAGGAGCGGAATCCGCTTCGCGTCGGGAAACCGGTTGGGGTCCCGGGTGTACAAGCCGTCGCTGTCGGTCAGAAGCAGCAGAAGATCGGCTCCCATGAGCTGCGTCACCAGGGCAGCCAGGTGATCGTTGTCGCCCAGACGGATCTCCTCGGTGGCCACGGTGTCGTTCTCGTTGACGATCGGAACGATGCCCCGGGAGAGCAGGGCCTCCATCGTGTTCTTCGCGTTGAGGTAGCGCTCCCTGTTCTCGAAATCCTCGTGTGTGAGGAGGAGCTGGCCCACCATCAGGCCCCGTTTTTCGAAAGCCCGCTCGTACGCGCGCATCAGGGTCGTCTGCCCGACCGAGGCGGCGGCCTGCTTGAGCGCGACGGTACGGGGGCGATCCGCCATGCCCAGTTTCTTTCTGCCCGCGGCGATGGCGCCCGAGGTGACCACCACGGCTTCGATGCCGCGGGATTCCCGGAGGCCGGCTATCTGGGCGGCGAGCGACCGGATCGTCGTCTCGCGCAGCCCCAGCGCCGGGTCGGTCAGCGTGCCGCTCCCCAGCTTTACGATGATCCTGCGGATCTTCCGGGAGCGCAGGATGTCCGCGCGCTTCTCTGTCGATTCATGTGGCATCGGTCGCCTTCCTCTTCCGCAGCGCCAAGAGGCCGTCCAGGAGGTCCGTCAACCCTTCACCGGTGACGGCGGAAATATAATAGACGCTGGCGGCCGGCGTATTCAACTGTGCGACGGCTTTTTCCGCGGATTCCCGCGCCCCGGTGAGGTCCATCTTGTTGAACGCCAGGATCGTCGGTCTTTCGGCCAGCTCCGGCCTGTACTTCTCCATCTCCTCCCTGACGGTGCGGAACGCCTCCGCCATCTTCGCATGGGGGAGGGAGGCGTCGATGACGTGCACGAGCCCTTCCGTCCGCTCGGCGTGCTTCAGGAAGCGATGGCCCAGCCCCGCGCCGCGATGCGCGCCCTCGATCAGCCCGGGGAGGTCCGCCACCACGAACTCCTCGTCCCGGTGCGTCACCACACCCAGAACCGGAGAAAGCGTGGTGAAGGGGTAATCGGCGATCTTGGGCCTTGCCTTGGAGATCCTGGAAAGGAGCGTCGATTTTCCGGCGTTGGGCAGCCCGACCAGCCCGATGTGCGCGATCAGCTTGAGGGTAAGCAGCAGCCTGCGCTCGACTCCCGGCTTGCCGGGGTCCGCGCGGTCCGGCGCCTGGTTGGTGGAAGACACGAATGCGGAGTTTCCCCGCCCTCCGCGCCCGCCGGCCGCCGCCAGGAATTCGTCCCCTTCGTTCGTAAGGTCGGCCAGGACCTCCCCGGTTTCAGCGTCCTTGACGATGGTCCCCGGCGGGACCGATATCACGAGATCGTGGGCGTTCCTGCCGTACATGTTTTTCCCCATGCCGTGCTGGCCCCGCCCGGCTTTGTAGATCTTCCTGTACCTGAAATCCAGCAGCGTGGAAAGGTGGGGACTGACCCGGAGGACGACGCTCCCCCCGTTTCCTCCGTTGCCGCCGTCCGGCCCGCCCCTCGGGACGAACTTCTCGCGGCGAAAGCTGACGCACCCCCGTCCGCCGTCCCCCGAGCGGACGGTGATGGCGGCTTCGTCAATGAAGGGCATGAAGAGGGAAGGGCTTACGAAAACGCGAGGACGGATACCCTCTTCCGGTCCTTGCCGAACCGGTTGAATTGCACCGTGCCGTCGATCAGGGCGAAAAGAGTGTGGTCCTTGCCCATCCCGACGTTGTCTCCGGGGTGCACGGCCGTTCCCCGCTGCCTGACGATGATCGATCCGGCGGTGACGTGCTGTCCCCCGAAGCGCTTGACGCCCAGGCGCTTGCTCTGGCTGTCGCGCCCGTTCCGGGAACTGCCGACCCCTTTTTTGTGCGCCATATTATATGACCTTCCCTCCGGGGTGGATCACCCCACCCGGATCTCCTGGACTGAGAGCCTGGTAAACGGCTGGCGGTGTCCGTGCTTCCGCGCAAAACCTTTCCGCCGCTTGTACTTGTAAATGACTATCTTCCTTGCCTTCCCGTCGCCGAGGGACTGGCATACGACCTTCGCGTTCGGGACGGTCGGGGTCCCGACCGTCGTGCCGCCGTCGGAGGAAACGAGCAGCACGTCGGTGAGCTCCACGGTCGCCCCGGCCTCGACCGGGAGCTTTTCCACGTTCACGATATCTCCGGGGGAAACCCGCAACTGCTTCCCGCCGGACCTTACCACGGCATACATTTATGGACCCCCCGTAATTCCGCAATCGGAATTGCATAATATAAAAGACTGCATATGAGCTGTCAACTCCGAAATTCCCGTCCAATGATGGTATATTTTATTCCATTCCATGAGCGCGAAGGGAAGGGTCGCCTGATCGCATGAGGAAGGACGTACTGATCGTCGGGGGGGGGCCTGCCGGCCTGCTGCTGGCGCACCATTTCCAGGAGCACGGTATTGAATACCAGATCCTGGAGAGGGGGAAGGTGGCGCAGTCGTGGCGCGCGATGCGACCGGGCATGGTGCTCCTGTCGCCCGCGGTGCCGGGGACCGACTGGACCTCGCTTACGCTCAAGCATCCCCTGTGGGCGCTTCCCGGAGTTCGGAAGCCCTTTCCGACCCGGGAGGATTTTCTCTGCTACGTCGAGGCGTTCTCACGGGAACATGCGCTGAGCATCGGCGAGAACGTCGCTGCGACCAAGGTGACCCCGCTGGAAGGTGGATTCCTCGTCTCCACAACGGCGGGGGAGATCCGGAGCCGATTTCTCGTCCTGGCGTCAGGCGCCTCCACCATGCCCGCAATTCCGGACGTCCCGGGCATACATTCGAACCCCCACATTGTCCACTCATGCGATTTCGTCCACTGCATGGCATACGCGGGAAAGCGCGTCCTCATAATCGGCGGCGGCAACTCCGCGGCGGAGATCGCGATCGAGCTGGCCGGCACGGCAAGGGTGACGTTGTGCACCCGCAGCCCCATGCGTTACTTCAGCGAGACGGGGGAGCTGGACGACATCCGGGGGTCGTCTGAAAGCATCCTGAAGGAGCTGATCAAGTTCGGG